>NZ_FNPQ01000010.1:0-84179 GCF_900107335.1 Nitrosomonas sp. Nm58
CTTAATTTCCCTCAGGTTTAGATGCGGATATTATGAATTCTTGAGAGTTTAGGAAGTGAATTTCTTCCCTGAAACGGAGAATTCATGAGGATCTTGGGCATTTTGCAGGACCGACTACTTAGACTAAAACAGGCGTAATAAAGGAAGTTGATTGTTGATCAGACTTATTTTGAGACAGATACTATTTACAGCATGGAGTAAATTGAAAAATCAATGATCTAGTTAAGCTGTAACAATAAAGATCCAGAACAAAACAATAAATAAGCTTCTTAATAAGAACTTACCCAGACCGTCTTAGTCTGGATAAGTTTAAGAGCACCTGAAATTCCAGATTATTTAATCTAAGCTAGATCCTTCAAAATCATTCATCAAATGGCTGAGATCTTGGAGTTTCATTATTAGAAGGTGGCAAAATCGGTAATTTAAAATCAGGCTGTTTACCAGTCAGTGTTTTCAAGAATGCTACGATATTAGCAATCTCTTCTTTCTTAAATTCGCGGTTCACTTGTATCTTGCCCATGATATTTACTGCTTCTTCTAGCGTTGCGGCACCGCCATCGTGGAAATAAGGGTATGTCAATGCTACATTTCTCAGGGTTGGAACTTTAAATACATAACGATCTTCTTCTTTACCCGTCACATCCATACGACCTACCGCAGTATTATTTGTCTCATAAGGTTTATAAACACCCATTTTTTCGAATGAATTCCCACCAACTGCCGGACCGTTGTGGCATTTTGTGCAACCACTGCTCTTGAATAATTTGTATCCATCCAATTCTGCTTCCGTCAGTGCATCTTTATCACCTTCCAGCCATTTATCGAAACGAGAATCCGGCGTAACCAAGGTTTCCTCAAAAGCAGCTATCGCAGTCGTGATTCGGTCAATATCAACCTGATTTGAATTAAAAGCTTTCTTAAATTGCTCCTGATATTCCGGAATAGAGCTAATCACTTTTACCGCCATATCGTGGATAAAAGCCATCTCACCAGGATTAGCAATCGGTCCGCCAGCCTGCTCTTTGAGATCCTTAGCACGCCCATCCCAGAACTGCGCCAGATTCATGCTCGAATTTAATACGGTGGGTGCATTGATCGGACCCTGTTGCCATTTATGGCCAATGGAAGTTTTGATATTATCAGTACCTCCCATGCTCAGATTATGGCAGGAATTACAGGAAATAAAGCCGGATTTGGATAACCGAGGATCAAAAAACAGCATCTTCCCAAGCTCAACCATTTCTGCATTCTCTGGCTTTACCGGTTTAATGGATTGTATCGGCTCATTAGCAGCAAATACATGGACGGACGTAATCATTACACCAATCGATAATAGCGAGGCAGTCAGCGTACGCATCATCATTGAGAATCTCCTAAAAAAACGCGGCTGTAATGGCGCAGCCGGTTACGCCTAAATGTACCCTATCAGAATAAAATTCAGCAAAAATGGTTGGCTATAATTTACCTGGAGCCGGCTACTCCTGTATCACACGCAGGAAAAATTATTTTTGTGTTTTCACAGAAGTGACAGCAATCTCTGGGGTGATTTGATCATTTTCCCCATAACCGAAATCGCAGCCTTGCCCAATGTCACAACTAAGTAAGTGAGATAGCTCCACAAGCGCCTGCCGATAAACCTGACGCTTAAATTCAACAACTGAGTCAAGCTCTACCCAATATCGATTCCAACGCCATGCATCAAATTCAGGGTGTAGGCTTTTTCTGAGCGACACATCGCTATCACGCCCAAGCAAACGCAGCAGAAACCAAATCTGTTTCTGCCCCCTGTAGCTCCTGCGCCATTCTCGCCTTATCCAGCACTCTGGCACGTCATAACGCAACCACTCTCGAGTGCGCCCCAAAATTTCTACGTGATAGGGTTGCAGTCCTACCTCTTCAGTTAATTCTCGATACATCGCCTGCGTTGGGGTTTCACCCGATTTAATGCCCCCCTGAGGAAATTGCCAAGAATCCTGCCTGACACGTTTCCCCCAGAAAACTTCATTTCTCGAATTCAATAGAATAATTCCAACATTAGGACGATATCCGTTACGGTCGATCATTTGATTCATCCGTCATTTGATACGTCAATTACTAACCATTTTTCCATACTTTCTCCCAGATTAAAAGTCATCATAAAATAAAAATCTGGGCATACTTTCCTTTAATTCACCCATATCTCCCTTTTTTAACTGTATATGATAAGTCGCAACAAGTTTAAACCGTATAGATAACTGTCTTTTTCAGGGTAAAATTCTTCCTCTTTATTTAATATAACGATAAAACATACGGAATCAATACATGCGTGTTTCTCAATTCTTTATTTCAACGCTCAAAGAAGCTCCCGCAGAAGCGGAATTGATTAGTCATAAGCTGATGCTACGGGCTGGTCTCATCAAGCGCCTTGGTAGTGGACTTTATACCTGGATGCCTTTAGGTTTAAGAGTACTGCGTAAAATCGAACACATCATCCGCGAGGAAATGAATAAAAGTGGCGCTATCGAGCTTTTAATGCCGGCAGTTCAACCCGCAGAACTCTGGCAGGAAACTGAGCGCTGGGAATTATTCGGGCCACAAATGTTGAAAATTCAGGATAGACACAAACACAATTATTGTTTTGGCCCTACTCACGAAGAGATTATCACTGATATCGCACGCAGGGAAATAAAAAGCTATCGCCAATTACCTTTGAATTTTTATCAGATCCAAACCAAATTTCGCGATGAGATTCGTCCCCGTTTTGGCGTCATGAGAGCGCGTGAATTTATAATGAAAGATGCCTATTCGTTTCATACTGCCCTGGAAAGCTTGGAGCAAACCTATCGCCTGATGCATGATACGTATAGCCGAATATTTACCCGTATCGGCTTGAATTTCCGAGCTGTAACAGCAGACACTGGGGCGATGGGCGGTAGCAGTTCACACGAATTCCATGTACTCGCAGACTCAGGTGAAGATGCGATTGCTTTCTGCCCTGATTCAGATTATGCAGCTAATATTGAAATGGCTGAGACCATTTCTCCTGGAAAATCTCGCGAGGCGCCAAATGGCATAAAGCAAAAAATTTCAACACCTGATCAAAAAACCTGTACAGAAGTTGCAGATTTCCTTGGCATCCCCGTACAAAAAACCATAAAAACATTGGCTATTACTGCGGACAATCAGTTTTACCTATTATTACTACGCGGCGATCACCAACTAAACGAAACAAAAGTCAGAAAAATCCCATTTTTAAGCAATTTTGAATTGGCAAGTGAAGAAAGAATTCTAGCCGAGACCGGTTCCAGACCAGGGTTCATCGGGCCTGTGGGGCTAGAAAATTGCATCATCGCTGACAAGGCTGTTATAGAAATGAGTAATTTCGTCTGCGGCGCAAATGAGGAAGGCTTTCATTTCACTCATATCAATTTCGAACGTGACTTGAAATTACCCGATCATATTTTTGATATCCGCAATATCGTTGAAGGTGATCCTTCACCAGATGGTAAGGGTGTACTGGAAATTTGCCGAGGCATTGAAGTTGGTCACATTTTCCAATTACGCACCAAATATTCTGAAAAGATGAAGGCTACTTACCTGGATGAATCCGGCCAGATAAGAGCGATGGAAATGGGATGTTACGGCATCGGTGTGTCACGTGTTGTGGCAGCGGCCATTGAGCAGAATCACGATAAGCATGGCATCATATTTCCCATCGCAATCGCACCATTTCAGCTTGCCATCATCCCAATTGGTTTGAAAAAGAATCCGCAAGTGCAAGCTGAAGCCGAAAGACTGTATCATGAACTTTCTGCAGCTCACATTGAAGTACTGATGGATGATCGTGATGAACGCCCCGGCGTAATGTTTGCTGACATGGAGTTGATAGGTATTCCCCATCGAATCGTTATTGGTGAACGAGGTCTGAAAGATGACATTATTGAATATCGTGGGCGACGTGATGAGAAATCTCAAATGATCTCTCTGAAGGAGATCACTTCATTCATCATTTCAAAAATATGCGGAAATTGATCGGCCTGATTCCGATCCTTATTCCTCCGATTGCACAGGCAGGCGCCCAAATATATGAGCCATTATCCGCCAGCACTAGAACAGTATTGCAACGGGCTGTAAGTGATCAGGCCATTTCACATTTTATTACGTTGCCTGAAGCAGAAAGTAAGGTATGGCTTGTTACTATGTCTGGGCGATTAAAAGGGCGCATGCCTGACCATAATGAACGAGAAGATTTCCTTACTACAGTTCATTATGAGGCCACCCGCGCTGGACTTGATCCACAACTGGTATTGAGTATTATCCATGTCGAAAGCGGTTTCAGAAAATATGCTATATCGACTGCAGGTGCGCGCGGCTATATGCAGATCATGCCATTTTGGGTTGATACCATTGGCAGCAAAGACCATAATCTCTTCCATCTGCGAGTCAATTTACGTTATGGGTGCACCATACTGCGCCACTATCTTGATATTGAAAAAGGCGATTATTTTCGTACTCTCGGAAGATATAACGGAAGCCTAGGGCAAGCAACCTACCCAGAGCTCGTTTTTAATGCATGGAACAAGTACTGGCGCCACCCCGCAACTCAAGAAGTAGCTCAACATTGAAAGTTCTACTCAGTATGAATCGAATCAGTTGTTTTTCCGAGCTAGCACTTTCTAATAACTCTGTATGAATTTCTCAATATCCTCTCGTGTAAGCAATCCAATCTTTCGTGCTGCGGGTTTACCGTCAGGGTCAAATAAATAGGTACTTGGCAACATCGATAACTCATCAAGCTGCGAAGCAATCTGTCTGTTACCCAATACAATAGGATAAGAAACAGACATCGCCTCGGTAAATTTCATCACGGTTTCCGTATCAGCATAATCCATTGCGATACCAATAATCATGACATCATTCCGATCTTCATAAAGCGATATCAGATCGGGAATCTCCTCCAAGCAGGGAGGACACCAGGTTGCCCAGAAATTTACCAGCACCCACTTTCCTTTATAATCGCTCAATCGGTGTATTTTTCCCTTGCTATCCTCAAATCTGAACTGAAATTCTTCCGCTTGAATACAAAAAGATAGGAAATTCAATAAAAAAAGTAAACAAAGGATAAAGTGTTTCATTTCATCAGATCTGCGGATGGGCTCTCTCAAGCTTACTGTACAGTTTATTGAATGCACTTAGATAAGCTTTGGCAGAAGCAACTACAATGTCCGTGTCCGCCCCATGACCGTTTACGATTCTTCCAGACCTCTGCAATCTGACGGTCACCTCACCTTGCGCATCCGTTCCACTAGTAATGTTATTGACTGAAAATAATTGTAATTCAGCGCCACTATTCAATATCTTCTCGATCGCACGGTAAGTTGCGTCAACTGGGCCGCTTCCTTCAGATTCGGCATGTAGCTCATTATTTTCAGCAGCAATCACTATACGAGCAAAAGGAACCTCGCCTGTCTCACTATGCGCAATCAGTGAAAGCAATCGATAATGCTCTTCAGGGGCTTGTACCTCATCCGAGACCAGTGCGTGCAAATCTTCATCAAAAATTTCGTGCTTTTTGTCCGCTAAATCCTTAAAGCGCATGAACATGGTATTCAACACTTCCTCCGACTCAAACTCAATTCCCAGCTCCTTCAAGCGGCTGCGAAACGCATTACGGCCAGAATGCTTACCAAGTAACAGTTTATTGGTCCCCCAGCCGACATCTTCAGCACGCATGATTTCATAAGTTTCACGATGTTTGAGCACGCCATCCTGATGAATTCCTGACTCGTGCGCAAAAGCATTTGCACCAACAATCGCTTTATTAGGTTGTACTGGGAAACCGGTAACTCCTGAAACCAGCTTACTGGCCGGGACGATATGAGTCGTATCTATCCGCGTATCACATGGAAAGAAGTCCTGTCGTGTACGAACAGCCATGACCACTTCTTCAAGAGCCGCATTTCCAGCACGCTCACCCAATCCATTAATTGTGCATTCTACTTGTCTCGCACCATTCATGACCGCTGATAGTGAATTAGCCACCGCCAATCCCAGATCATTGTGACAATGAACTGAAAAAACTACCTTATCTGAATTGGGGATACGCTCACGTAGCGTACGGATAAGCTGGCCAAACTGATCTGGCATGGTATACCCCACTGTATCTGGAATATTCACTGTCTTCGCACCAACATCAATTACCGCTTCCAAAACACGGCAAAGAAAACTGATCTCAGAACGGCCTGCATCCTCTGGAGAAAATTCAATATTGTCCGTATATTGGCGCGCCCATTTTATTGCTTTAACTGCTTGCTCGATCACTTGTTCAGGAGACATGCGCAATTTATTCTTCATGTGAATGGGTGATGTCGCAATAAAAGTATGAATACGCGCTGCATTAGCACCACGTAACGCTTCACCAGCACGGCCTATATCCGCTTCGATAGCACGAGCAAGTCCACAAACCACACTATCCTTAACTGTGTCGGCCACTGCCTTGACCGCTTCAAAATCTCCATTAGAAGCCGCTGGAAAACCTGCCTCAATAACATCTACTCCCATCCGCTCAAGCTGTCGAGCAATGCGCACCTTCTCTTCCTTTGTCATGGATGCACCGGGGCTTTGCTCACCATCGCGCAAAGTCGTATCAAAAATAATCAAATGATCTCGCATCATTTTCTCCATCGAATGAAGTCCGAATTATAAAACAAAGATTAAAAAATTCGGATTCCGAATTTTTTAGATTATTAATGAAATAACGTATTGAATTTAGCGCCCAGGGCGCAGCAGGAAGCCTATTAAATACAACAAGGCCAAAGAAGAGAAGAGGTCCGGAAAAATTGTAGCGTTACTTGTAAAACTTTTCATAGTGGACAATATAAATCGTTTTCGATGTTTCTGCAACAATAAGATCGCTACGTCACATTCTGATTCTGTGCTTCATCGTTCTTTTTGTTCTTACCAAGGTGCCATAATTTCATGAAATAGCCGGATAAAGCGTATAAAGAAAACAGACCAAAAAGCACAACTGGTGGATGACTCGGTATCAACACAAAAAAGAACAATAATAATAATAAAATTGAGAAAAAAGGAACTCGTCTACGCAGATTAAATTCTTTACCGCTATAGTAAGGCAAGTTACTCACCATGGTCAGTCCAGCAAATAACGTAGTTGTCCATACCACCCACTTGATGTCCACACCCTGTATTTGAAAATCCAGTGCTACCCATACCAGTCCGGCAATCAGCGCAGCAGCTGCCGGACTAGGTAGTCCTTGAAAAAATCGCTTATCCACTACTTCTATATTGGTGTTAAAGCGGGCTAGCCGCAATGCAGCACAAGCGCAATAAATAAATGCTGCTATCCAACCCAATTTATCCATATCTTTTAATGCCCACTCATACACGACGAGCGCGGGAGCGACTCCAAAGGAAACCATGTCCGACAAGCTGTCATACTCAGCTCCGAATTCACTCTGGGTATGGGTTAGGCGCGCCACTCGCCCATCTAGGCCGTCCAACACCATCGCAATGAAAATAGCTATTGCAGAATGCTCATAATTACCATTCATCGCCTGCACGATTGCAAAAAAACCCGCAAACAATGCTGCTGTCGTAAATAAATTCGGTAACAGATAAATCCCTCGCCGTCGCAATCGGGATTTGAGCACAAAGCGAGCTGAGTTTGGTTCATGCATTTTCAGTATGAACTATAAAAACTCTATGATAGGGCATAGAAAAATAAATAGCAGAAAAATAGGAGATAATATTACTCTTCCAGCAAACTATTACACAGCAATCAATAAATCTAATAAACAAGTCAAGTTTACTTAACCTCGTAATTCGGCAAGTATGGTTAGTGTCGCATAAACTTTGTCACCAATATTGACATTAATTTTAGTATCAGTGGGAAGATAAACATCTACTCGTGAGCCAAAACGAATAAATCCAAAACGCTGTCCACGTGAAAGGTGATCCCCAGGTTTGACATGACATAAAATACGCTTTGCAATTAAACCTGCAACCTGTACACAAGTAACATCAATACCTCTATCTGTTTTTATCCAGAGAGCATTACGTTCATTCTCTAATGAGGCCTTTGGCAAACTTGCATTAATAAATCTACCCGGGAAATACCAACGGTCATTTACTACACCATCAACAGGACTGCGATTAGAATGAACATTAAATACGTTCATGAAAACACTTACTTTAATTGCTTCACGATTAAGATAAGGATCTTGTGTTTTTTCTACAGCTACAATCCGCCCATCCGCAGGGGCTAATATTGCATTAGCCTGTAACGGAATAATACGGGGAGGATCACGAAAAAACTGCAGTACGAAAAAAGCAATTAACCATAAAGGCAATGCCCATAGCCAACCTAGAAATATATGAACAAATAATGCAATCAGAAACGCTATGGCAATATGAAACCAACCTTCGCGGGCAATGATAGGATGAGGATAAGATGACATAAATAACTCTGAGAAAAGGTAAACCCGATATTTGATAAAATATCGGGTTAATAAAACTGAGTATTTTAAATCAACCTTAGAGAAATGCGTAGATCATTTCTTACTAATGTTCAACTGCATTATTTCATTACATACTTTTTGAGTAAGAATTTCATTTCGGAACAAATAGTTACTCATTAAAATAAAATTACCTATTTTTGCAATCAAACATTAGTTCTTTACCTGGTCGACTAATTTGTTTTTCTTAATCCAAGGCATCATATCACGCAATTTTGCGCCGATTGTTTCAATCGGATGCTCAGCTGCAAGGCGGCGACTAGATTTGAGCATGGGCGCACCCGCATGGTTCTCAAGTATAAACTCACGAGCATACTGACCTGTTTGAATTTCACGCAGGATCTTACGCATTTCTGCACGAGTTTCTTCAGTGATAATGCGGGGTCCACGTGAAATATCACCATATTCTGCATTATTAGAAATAGAATAACGCATATTGGCTATTCCGCCCTCGTAGATCAAATCCACAATCAATTTTACTTCATGAAGACACTCAAAGTAAGCCATTTCTGGTGCATAACCTGCCTCCACCAATGTCTCAAAGCCAGTTTGAATTAATGCAGTAAGACCACCACACAATACTACTTGCTCACCAAACAAATCTGTTTCCGTTTCTTCACGGAAAGTTGTTTCAATCACTCCACCTCGTGTGCCACCATTAGCAGCTGCATAGGATAGGGCCAGATCGCGCGCTTGACCTGATTTATCTTGATGAATAGCAATAAGTGAAGGCACCCCTCCACCCTGGGTATACGTTGAACGCACGAGGTGTCCAGGTCCCTTTGGCGCAATCATGATCACATCAAGATCGTTACGAGGGGTTACCTGCCCATAGTGAATATTAAAACCATGAGCAAATGCAAGTGTTGCATTATTTTTTAAACCTGCCTCAATCTCTGATTGATATATAGCAGCAATTTGCTCATCTGGAAGCAGCAGCATAACAACATCTGCATCCTTAATTGAAGATGCAATTTCTTTTACCGTAAAACCGGCTTTTTTTGCTTTCTCCCAGGATACTCCATCCTTACGCAAACCTACCGTAACTTCGACACCCGAATCACGTAAATTATTAGCATGCGCATGTCCTTGTGACCCATAACCGACTATTGTTACTTTCTTTTTTTTAATGAGAGATAAATCGGCATCTTTATCGTAATAAACTTTCATTATGCTCCTTATTAATATGTGACAGGTGGCGCAAAAAATATCAAAACAAAACGTTAGGAACTAATACCACATGGGATTAGTTAATTATCTTTATTAAATCTATCTCTTATAACTTCAGGATTCGCTCCCCGCGACCCAAACCGGAAGCGCCAGTCCGAATCGTCTCCAGAATCATATTTCGTTCTATTGTTGCAAGAAATGCATCAAGTTTTGAGCTCGTTCCCGTCAACTCTATGGTGTATGACTTGTCTGTTACATCAATAATATTGCCGCGAAAAATATCGGCCAATCGTTTTACTTCATCACGATCACTATCGATGGCCCTTACTTTCACCAACATGAGCTCTCGCTCTATATGATCTCCTTCACTCAAATCAACTATTTTGACGACTTCGATTAATTTATTCAGCTGTTTAGTGATTTGTTCAATTACCTCATCTGAGCCTATTGTGACCAATGTCATACGAGACAAGGTTGGATCTTCCGTAGGCGCTACATTCAGCGATTCAATGTTATAGCCACGCGCCGAAAACAAGCCCGCCACTCGGGACAAAGCACCCGCCTCATTTTCCATCAATAAAGAGATAATATGTCGCATTTCTTACACCAGAATCATTTCAGACAAACCCTTACCACCCGGCACCATAGGGAATACATTCTCTGTCTGGTCAGTGATAAAATCCATAAAAACTAATCGCTCTTTGAGTTTAAAAGCTTCTTTCAGAGCAGCTTCGACATCTTCCGGTTTTTCTATCTTCATACCGACGTGACCATAACTCTCAGCCAGTTTGACAAAATCTGGAAGTGCATTCATATAAGATTCCGAATAACGGTTTCCATGAAAAAATTCCTGCCATTGACGAACCATACCCATATAGCGATTATTAAGATTAATGATTTTAAGCGGCAATTGGTACTGTTTACAGGTCGATAATTCCTGTATACACATCTGTATACTTGCCTCACCCGTAATACAAGCCACTACCCCTTTAGGATTAGCTAATTGCACACCCATTGCTGAAGGCAGCCCAAATCCCATAGTACCTAGACCACCCGAATTAATCCAACGGCGAGGCTTATCAAATTGATAGAATTGTGCAGCCCACATCTGATGTTGCCCCACATCCGAAGTAATAAATGCATCACCTTTTGTCACCGCATAGAGTTTTTCCACAACCATCTGCGGTTTGATGACTGCACTCGTACGATCATACCTCAGGCAATCACGCTCGCGCCATAAATCTATTTGTTTCCACCATTCCTTGAGTGCATGAGCATCCGTTTCTTCTTTACTGGCCTTGATCAGTTTGATCAACTCTTTCAATACTTCTGAAACACTCCCCACTATTGGAACGTCCACCTTGACACGCTTGGAAATAGACGAAGGATCAATATCGATATGAATTATCTTGCGCTCTTCACTGTAAAAATGCTTGGGATTACCAATGACGCGATCATCGAAACGCGCACCTACCGCAATCAATACATCACAATATTGCATCGCCATATTAGCTTCATAGGTTCCATGCATACCTAGCATACCAACAAACCGCTTATCTGTAGCGGGGTAACCGCCAAGTCCCATTAATGTGTTAGTACATGGAAAATTCAGCAAGCGCACCAATTCAGTCAATGCATCCGATGCATTATCCAGAATCACACCCCCACCAGAATAAATCATCGGCCGCTTTGCACTCAATATCAGTTGAGCCGCTTTTTTAATCTGCCGGGAATTTCCATCAACCACTGGGTTATAAGAACGCATACTTACGCTGCTTGGGTAAGCAAATACCGTCTTTTGTTGTGTGACATCTTTCGGAATATCAACCAGAACGGGTCCAGGGCGGCCGCTTGAAGCAATATAAAAAGCTTTTTTTATAGTTGATGCAAGCTCAGTAATGTCTTTCACCAGAAAATTATGTTTTACGCAAGGACGCGTTATTCCAACGGTATCCACTTCCTGAAACGCATCCTGGCCAATTGCCGCTGTAGGTACCTGCCCACTGATAACAACTAACGGAATAGAATCCATATAAGCGGTTGCAATACCTGTTACAGCATTCGTTACGCCAGGTCCCGACGTTACCAAAGCAACCCCTACGTTTTTACTAGAGCGGGCATAACCATCTGCAGCATGAAGTGCTGCTTGTTCATGACGCACCAAAATATGTTTTACTTTATCTTGCTTAAAAAGCTCATCATAAATAAACAATACTGCGCCGCCAGGATAGCCAAAAATATAACTTACGCCTTCTTCCTGCAGGCAACGCACCGTAATCTCGGCACCTGTTAGTTCTACACTCATACTTTGTGTATCCTGGTATCAAAAAAATAAAAAATAAGGATTTTAGCTAGATGCATCTTTGCTCTGCTGTTTCCTGTCATATAAATATATCTCGGCCATAACATCATTATGGCTCTTGGTTTACCTCAGTTTTCCTAACGCAAGCTGTAAGGAGTCATTGCCGCGATTTCGCAATACAAGAAATGCATGCATCTGCATATGTTACTAGGAATCTGGATTTTATTCCCGACTAACTAACGCTAACAAAAATACCCTGGTTTAATTAACCAGCAGCAAGATTACTGATCTCGATCTCGTTAAGAAAGCCCTGAGTAAGTGCCTCCTTAACCCCGAATATTTCATAAATTCGCGTGATGATCACGCAGGATTTTGATTAATAGGGAAGTTTTGAAAAGGAGGGGTGTAGTGACTCATACATCCGACTGAGCAAAATCTTTCTTATTAATCAAAAGACAAGTGAGGGCACGTGCCAATTTATGAAATATTCGGGTTAACTACCACTTCCTGTTCCACCTACGGTTAATCCATCCACTCGTAATGTTGGCTGCCCCACACCCACCGGCACACTCTGTCCCTCTTTCCCACATGTGCCAATGCCTGGATCAAGCGCCATATCATTACCAATCATGGAAACACGTGTCAGCACATCCGGGCCGTTACCAATTAAAGTGGCCCCTTTGACCGGATAAGTGATTTTTCCATTCTCTATCATGTAAGCTTCCGCAGCAGTAAATACGAATTTACCACTTGTAATATCCACTTGCCCGCCCCCAAAATTTGCGGCATACAATCCCTGTTTCACTGACGCAATAATTTCTTCCGGATTTTTATCTCCATTGAGCATATAGGTATTCGTCATACGCGGCATGGGAATATGTGCAAAAGATTCTCGCCTCCCATTACCTGTGAGGGGCTGATTCATGAGTCTTGCATTCAGACTGTCTTGCAGATAGCCTTTGAGCACGCCATTCTCAATCAATACCGTACATTGGGTGGGATTACCTTCATCATCGATATTCAAAGATCCGCGACGCCGGGCAATCGTACCATCATCCACGACGGTTACACCATCGGCCGCAACACGTTCGCCAACGCGTCCAGAAAACGCTGAACTACCCTTCCGGTTGAAATCGCCTTCCAATCCATGGCCAATGGCTTCATGCAGCAGTATACCCGGCCAACCATTTCCCAGGACTACTGTCATGGTGCCTGCTGGAGCAGGCTTTGCATTCAGATTCACTACAGCCTGATGCACTGCCTTTTGCGCATAATCGCTTAATATTTCATCGGTAAAGTAAGTGTAATCAAATCGCCCTCCCCCTCCAGCGACACCCTGCTCACGTCGTCCGTTTTCCTCTGCTATGACCTGTAGCGATACACGCACCAATGGCCGCACATCAGCAGCCAGCAGGCCATCGCTGCGCGCAATCATGACGATCTCATACTCTCCGGCAAGTGATGCCATAACCTGAATAACCCGTTTATCTATCGTGCGCGCAAAACCCTCAAGCTTCTCCAGCAATGCCACTTTATCGCTATCCTTAAAGTGCGCGATGGGATCCTGAGGAAGGTAAAGCGACCGATGTGCTGCCTGCTTAACGAGTTGAACTGAATGCACCTTTCCCTGGCTAGCAATGGCGCGCG
The DNA here is from genome assembly GCF_900107335.1 of Nitrosomonas sp. Nm58. Lineage (NCBI taxonomy): Bacteria > Pseudomonadati > Pseudomonadota > Betaproteobacteria > Nitrosomonadales > Nitrosomonadaceae > Nitrosomonas > Nitrosomonas sp. Nm58. The sequence continues at coordinate 13,633 of NZ_FNPQ01000010.1, forward strand.
TCGCTTTTGCTGCAGATACCAATGCATCAAGGCTGATATCATCCGAATAGGCAAACGCAGTTTTTTCACCGCTGATTGCACGCACCCCTACACCTTGGTCAATATTAAAACTACCTGATTTAACGATACCTTCTTCGAGGACCCAACCCTCAGAACGATTATATTGAAAATAAAGATCGGCATAATCGATCTGATGTGTCAGCATTTGCCCAAACACTTGATGTAATCTACCTGCATCCAGCTCGTATGGCATCAGCAGGCAACGATCAGCAATTGTAAAAAACTCGTTGTTCATCTTAAGATTAAACTCACTTGCCACGGTAGTAGCTTTATCAGTTTGCGGTAAAAAAATCAGACTGGAATCACGCTATTCATCGATACATCAAATTCCTCAATTCTTTCCTGTTCATAGTGAACAGTCTTCCTTCCTATATTTAACATGGCTATAAGCAACGATGTTCCAGCGCGGGCAGACTTGCACGCACGCTGGATTGGTACGCGCGATCCACCGTCGCCACCACAACCCCTGGCCCACGGGCTAATCGATCAATCACAACACCCCAAGGATCAACGATCATACTATCTCCATTGGTTTCACGGCCACTGACATGAAACCCACCCTGCGCTGGCGCAATGACATACGCTTGATTCTCTATAGCACGCGCACGGATCAAAGTTTCCCAATGGGCTTTACCCGTAATTGCAGTAAAAGCAGAGGGAGCAAGAATAATATCAACTTTTCCCATCATACGATAAAGTTCAGGAAACCTAAGATCATAGCAAATAGATAACCCTATTCGCCCAAAAGGAGAATCCAGCGCAATCACTTTATCTCCGGCCTCAATCGTTTTTTCTTCTGCAAAACGTTCATTACCCAATGCAAGGCCAAATAAATGGATCTTATCGTAACGCGCTACCTGTCTACCATCATCGTCATAAACCAGGCAGCTATTATAAATCTTATCAGGCACATGGGATACCAGTGGCACTGATCCGCCCACCAGCCAAACCCCCAAGCGTTTAGCCGTCTCACTCAAAAATGACTGAACCACGCCTTCGCCTGGTTGCTCACGAACACTTAATTTATCGGTATCCTGTAATCCCATGATACAGAAATATTCCGGTAGCACAACCAGCTTCGCTTCTTGTGATACCGCCAGCTCAATCAAACGTAAAGCCTCTTCCAGATTTGCAGACACACTCGGCCCTGATGCCATCTGAACAGCCGCAACACGCAATTCGCTACCACTCTCCTTTTCTAGCAAGTGCTCTGAGAAAATACTCGAATGGCTCAACATAGCTCCCTCCAGCACTCCTCTCCATTTCCACAGGATTCAGGCAAGAAAAGAATTTTGCTCACAAAAACAACAAAGCAATTCATGATACACCCCCCCAAAAAGCAATCCAATCAACACCGGTTAATTCATATTACGCTTGTATTCTGGCTGTGTTTCTTTAATTTCTTGTGAGCTTTGCGACTTATTCACTATGGGTTCAGCCCACGTCCCTGTTATAGCATATTCATTAAACAAAACACGATCAAATGGATCCTTCAGAGACTGGTTTGCAATCATGGAAGCAATTCCTGCCACGGGCGTAGCTAACCCAAGCGAAGGAAACATTTTGACCAGGAGCGCCTGGGTTTCTTCTACTAAATCAATTTCTCCACTCACAGCAAGATAGGCTGCGCTTCCTGCAATCTGCAGCTCATCTATCGCCGCTACCCCTCTGGTGATTCTAACATCGCCCAATATATCATCGAAACCAAAACCTTGACTGAATACATCATAAAAATCCAATGTCAGTCTGCGAGGAAGTGATTTTAGATCAAAAATCCCCAGTAATTTACTCACCCCCGGTCTGAATCGGGTAAATTGTCCTCGCTGGGCAGTTACGCGCAGATCGCCGGATAAAGAAGGAAAATCTATGGAAAAAGGCTTACCTATCCAGGCTAGCGAACCTTCCAGCTCTCCTTCCCCGCGCGCAATACGCCCCGGATAACCCAAACGCGCCAGAAATTTGCCAATGTTACTGGCTTGCAATTTAGCCTCGGCCTGCATTTGAAAAGGCGCAATGCGATTCTGCCATACGCCCTGCATCAAAAGAGAACTCTCAGCATGCGTAATCTGCAGTTTATCGATATGCCAGCCATCTTTCTGCTGTTGAGCCAGCAACATCAATTTACCTAACGGTTTTTCCCTGGCGATAAACTCGTCAGCACGCAGATCAATGGCGGGCCAATCCTTGGGCTGATGCTTTTTTTCTGCTGCCAGGTCAGACTCCGGAACCGCTTCTGGCATCACCAATTTTTTTAACCGCGCTACAGCCTTCCGTTTTACGCCTGAATCCCAGTCTATATTCCCAATGACTTCTGTGCTTGCAACAGAAGTATGCCATTGCCCGCCCTGTTTATTCGCGTTCAAGACAAATTCATTGAAGCGACTTCCCAAGAAATCAAGTCTGCCGATGTTTAGGTTGAAATTAATCTGGTCAGTCAGTAACGACTTGGTTCCCCGATCAGCCTGCCCTGATCGCGCAGCAATCTCATTATGTCGATCGAACAGCTCTCTCCACTTATCCCACTCCAGCGCGGAAATCGTGCCCTGCACCAATGTGACCGCATCCTTGGGTAATTCAACGGACGCAGCACGAAAATTCATCACGCCACGCGCTGGAGTGTAATGACCATTTTCTCCCCGTACACGTTGAATTTCTGCCGTCACGACCTCACCGTACCGGAAGCGCAGCACCTCATGGTCTGAATCAATGGATTTCCTCGCAAAACTGAAAGGAATCACCTCTGCAGCAGATTTGGAAAAAGGTTCGGGTAATAAGAAAGCAGCGCCCGCTAGCGTTGATTCAACCATCATATCCATTCCTTTCTCACCCCTATCAAAAACTGCCGACCAATCAGTCGCTCCCTGCATAAACCGCGCCCACAACTGCAAAGCACCCGCTGATTGCTCAGGTTTAAGTGAGTGCAAGCGATCGAAATTAACCTTGCCTGCCGCTACAATGCGCATCCCACCGTCCGGCGAAGCGGTAGAGTGAATCGTCACCGGCCCCCCTAGCACTTGGGCGCTCACATCCTCAATGGTGAAAGTGGATTGAGTAAAAGCAAGCAACCCGTTGACCTTACTCAAAGCAGGCAAATTATGGCCTAAATTGATCTCATTATCGATCAACTGGTAGCGCCCCATTAGCTCGATGCACCTATCATCACTGCGTGGTGAGTATATCGGCATCGTCAATTCCAGTCGCAATTTTCCATTTCCGGCAACATTGCCCAAGCTGGAGAAATCAGCAGCATGTGTATTTACTGGGTTTTTTCCAATCAAATCGATTATTTTTTGAGTCGCGCCCTCAGCATTCCCTGTCAGTTGCAAAATGGGATTTGCCGTGTGCACCTCCGCAATCTGCAGCCGCGTATCTTTCAATACAATATCCGCCATCCTTGCCCGGGAAACCGTCATGTCGAGATGATTATTCTGAAACGAAAGATTGGCCTGAATATTAGTGATATTCGGCCACCCTTCCGGCAAATTTACCGTGGCGTCAGTGATTTTTGTTGAGAGCTTTAAAGCAAGCTGATTGCGCTGCTCTGACAAGGCTTCATTCAACTCACCGCGGACATGAAACCTGGCCTCAGCTAATCGTCCCGTCACAATTGCCTTACCTAGCCAGTCTTGCGTAGCTTCCTGATCAACCAGGAGTGCCCTATACTTATTAAGATAATTGATCTCTGCATTTGCCAACTTTCCTTCCAGATCAATAGCGCTTGGTTGACCAGGCGTAGCACGATAACGGCCGTGGATCGTTCCGGACATATGGTTATTCGAAAATGAAAGGCGATTGAGTTCAAATAAAGTCATCCCCTGGCCGAGCGATGTCTGCCAATCGGCCTGCGCGATGAGTCTATCGAGTTCCAGCGGTTCATCCAATGCTTCGAGCAACTTCATGCTGGCTTTATCCGAATCAAGACTGAGTGTCCCACCCTGATGGGTTGCCTTGATCTTCCCACTCATCCCGCTCACCGAGGAAACTTTGCCCAAATCATTCATGGCCAGCTCGCGGAAGCGCCCCTCCACACGAAAAGATGAGGGCTTTGTCCAATCACCCTGCCAATAGACTTGCGCACGCTCAATTTCTCCCTTAGGGGACAATTCACCGAGCTGCTTGCGCAATGAATCCTCAATCGGCAGGTAACTCGCCAGGGAAGCAATCACACCCAGATCAAGATCATCTATCCACAGTGTGTTCTCCCCGGACGTGCCCCCGTGCCCTTCCTGCCTTCGCCACAAAATGTTTACCGGCTCAGTGAGCCATTCGTTTTCAATGGCAATGCTCAACTGCCGGGCAAACCATTCCTCTCCCTGCTGTGCCGCGCCGTCATTTCTTTTCCACCCCATACGGCCCCGCAAATGGGCAAGATCAAGCCTGGGGAGATCCTTCGCCCACTGCATACGGGCTTCATGAAGATCCACATCAGCCGTCCAAGATGTGACAAGCTGATCCTCCATGCCAATCCACGCGCGGAAAGCACCCCTGCCACGATTAAATGCCACATCTTGTGGAAACGATAACCAGGTTTGCAAGGCGGCTAAATCGACATGATCCAGTTGAGCGAATAATCGCCCGCGCCACCGGCCCAATGCATTAACCGATTTCCCCGTAAAATCACCGCGTATCTCCAGGGGAGCGGCCACTTCAACGGGCGGAGTGGCCCGCAGCCCGAAACGGTGTCGCCCGCCCTTATTATGCATGTGTAAATTTACTTTTTTCAGATACAACACTGGCGCTGCTCGCAATTCATCTAGCCAATACACATCCGCGTCGTTGATGACCAACTGGCGCTGGCGCAATAGCCAATCGAAAAAGCCATTATCCGCCTCTTCTTGATCAAAGGCGCCACCTGCCATGTGCATAACACCCTCAGCGTCACGGCGGATAATCAGAGCCGGCCGTTCAATTCTGATGTTGCGGAAGCGCAGTTCACCATATAGCAATGATCGCCAGGAAAGCGTTCCATCCAGCTCGGTCAGAATCAGCACCGGGACGCCGAGCCGATCATGCACGCGCACGCCATGCAACTGCAAGTAGGGGCGTAACCCGTCCCAATTAGCATCAATGCTCTCTATGCTGATCGCGCGTCCGGCAACCTGAGAAATGGCTGCTGCAATGTTTGGGCGATACCGTTCAATATCAGGCAGCAGCCAATAACGCAACAACAACAGCGACAAGGAAAAAAACAAGATAACAGCAAACACAGTCCATCCGAGCCAACGCAAGATGAAAGTGCTATGCTTAATAAAAGAATGCATCATGGAACCAATTTAATAAGAAACACAGCCTTATCCTGAAAAAACTGCTTAAAGCAAGTAACAAGAAGAACCTGATAACAATGAATAGCCTATCTAGCAGATTGGCCGCTTATGACACTTCGTCACTTCCGCAGCTCGAGGGCTCAGCACAGAAAACCCATTCTGTCTACGTATCTGCATAGCGGGTCTTGGCAAGTGCAAAATGGCTTATTTTAACCTTGAATATGTTTTCACACACCATCAATCCCTCTGCTGAATCAACGCTTGAGCGCACCCTGCGCTTCAGCCGCTATGCGCAACGTCTATTGGAAAGCGAACCTGAGCTACGCGCCTATCTGGTAGAAACCCTCCACAGCCCATTCTCACGCGAGGAAATGCGTGCATTCCTGGGCACGGCCTGCGCGAACTCAAGCCTGGCTGAAACAGACTTGCATAGCGCCCTGCGCAAACTCCGTAAACGGGTCATGCTGCGCCTGGCTGTCCGCGATCTGGCCGGTATGGCGGATCTGACTGAAGTCATGGTCACCATGACCAACCTCGCGGAGATTACCATTGGCTTTGCGCTCGACCATCACCAAAACTGGATGACCCAGTCCAGTCAGTTTGGTTCACCCATCGGTGAAAAAAGTGCCACTCCCCAGCAATTATTAGTGGTCGCCATGGGCAAATTGGGAGGAGGCGAACTCAATGTCTCCTCCGACGTCGATCTGATTTTCATCTACCCGGAAGATGGGGAAACGAATGGCAGAAAACCCATTTCCAATCACGACTTCTTTGCTCGGCTGGGACGTAAGCTGATTGCCAGTCTGAATGATTACACAGTGGATGGCTATGTATTCCGCGTCGATATGCGCTTGCGCCCGCATGGGGAAAACAGCCCTTTGGCCATCAGTTTCGACATGCTTGAGGATTATTTCGTCACGCAAGGGCGGGAATGGGAGCGCCATGCCTGGCTCAAAAGCCGCGTCATTGCAGGACCCGCCACCGCGACCGCGATGCTGATGGAAGACATCACCCGTCCTTTCGTCTTTCGCAAATATCTGGATTTTGAAGCCTATGAAGCCATGCGCCGCATGCATGCGCAACTGCGCAAGGAAGTGGATCGCCGTGAAATGCATGACAACATTAAGCTGGGCCCTGGCGGAATCCGTGAAATTGAATTCATTACCCAGGTTTTCCAACTGATACGCGGCGGACGGGATGCGGATCTCTGCATCCGTCCGACGCTGACCGCCCTGCAACGCCTGCAGCAAAAACCGCCTCTACCCGCCCAAACCATCACGGAACTGATCGATGCCTACCGCTTTCTGCGCAAGCTGGAACATCGCCTGCAATATCTGGATGACCAACAAACGCAGAATCTGCCGGAAAATGCCGAAGATCAGGAGCTCATTGCCGCGGCCATGGGATATCCCTGCTTTGCCGACTTCATGCAGCAATTCGATATTCACCGCAACAATGTCACCCGCCATTTTGAATTGATCTTCGCCGCTCCGCGCAAATCCCCAGCCCATGACATCCTGGCGAGCCTGTGGCAGGAACAGACCGGAGACAGCACCCAAGTAGAAGCCGCCATAGAAGCCGCCACCACGCAGCTCACGACGCTGGGGTTTACCGAGCCTGAAAAAATCTCGGCGCGCATCCAGCAATTCTATGGTGGTCATTTTTTCCAGCAATCACCGCCAGCCAATCAGCAGAAAATCAAATCGTTGATGCCTATTCTGGTCGAAGCCATTGCCCCGTTTCCGCCCGTGGAAGCCACGCTGGAACGCATGCTGCAGCTCCTGGAGCACATCGGTCAACAAACAGCTTACCTGGCCCTGCTGCAGGAACACCCGCAAACTCTGCCGCGGGTCACCAAGCTGGTCAGTGCCAGTCAATGGGCAAGCAATTATCTGGGCAGGCACCCCATCCTGCTCGATCAGCTGCTGGCGCCGCGTGGTCCGTATCAACTGCCGGATTGGCCGGCGCTCAGGCAGGAACTGGCGCGCCAGCTCAACCATGCCGACAGCCCAAAAAGCAATCTCACCGAATGGCAAATGGATGTGCTGCGGCACTTCCAGCATGCGCAGGTTTTTCAGTTGCTGGTGATCGACCTGGAAGGCAAGCTGCTGCTGGAATCGCTCAGCGATCATCTGACCGAGCTCGCCGATCTCAATCTCAGCAACGTCCTCAGCCTGGCCTGGCGAGGGCTCAAGAAAAAACATCGCGACCAGCCTGCTTTCGCCATCATCGGTTATGGCAAACTGGGCGGCAAGGAGCTCGGCTACGCCTCCGATCTCGACATCATCTTCCTATTCCAGGACAGCCACCCCGATGCGCAGGAGATTTACACCAAACTGGGACAGAGCATCAACACCTGGCTCACCAGCCACACGTCCGCCGGGGTGCTGTATGAAACGGATTTACGGCTGCGTCCCAACGGCGCCAGCGGCCTATTGGCCTGCTCCATCGAAGCGTTTACCGAATACCAGCATAACCAAGCCTGGGTATGGGAGCACCAAGCCTTGACGCGCGCCCGCTTCGTCACCGGCGATCAGCAGGTGGGGAAGCTATTCGAGCAAACCCGTAAGGAGATTTTATGTGAACCGCGCGATCTCACCCGGCTCAGGCTGGAAATCCTGATAATGCGCGAAAAAATGCTGGACGCCCACCCTAATCCCACCGCGCTGTTTGATATCAAACATGACCGCGGCGGCATCATCGATGTGGAATTCATCGTGCAGTACCTGGTGCTGGGCTATGCCCACGTCTATCCGCAGTTTACCGGCAATATCGGCAATATCGCGCTGCTGAAACTGGCTGGAGATCTGGGGCTCATCCCGGCAAAATCCGCCGAGCAGGTGCGCACCGCCTACCGTGAATTCCGCCGCCTGCAACACCGCCTGAGATTGAGCGGCGATCCCGAGCTGGCTGGCTCAGCAGCTTCCCCGGAAAAATCCGCCGGCTTTGCGCGCATCGAAGCCGATTACCTCGGCCATGCGCGCCTGGCGGTATTGCAACTGTGGGAAGAAGTGTTTGGCGGATAAACCGAGTCGAATGGACTAATTGGAAAATAGCCCTTAATAAAGCGCTTATTTCCTACTAAGCTTTTTTTTATGAAGAGTCGTTATACTTCCAGTAGCATGCTTTTTAGCAACAAAGCGGGCGCGAATTCTGCCCGTATATTCCCACACTGGGTGTGGCCGTTTTTTTTAACCCAAAGGAGTGATTCATGCAACAGATGCAAAAAGGTTTTACCCTGATCGAACTCATGATTGTGGTGGCGATTATTGGTATTTTGGCGGCGGTAGCGGTGCCCGCTTATCAGAATTACACACTTAAAGCAAGGTATACTGAAGTTGTTAATGCAACAGCCGGGGTTAAAGCTGGTATAGAGGTTTGTGTGCAATCGGGTAACTGTTTCGATCCAACTGGCCCAGCAATACGAAATGTTGCTTTTAGCGCTTTTGGAGAAATCCCAGCAGCGCCCAATGCAACTCCGCTTCTGACCAGTGTAACAGTAGCAGCTACCGGGAATATAACGGCCACGGCCACTACTGCTAATGGCCTAAATAGTGAAACCTATATTCTCGATCCTGTTGTTGATGCGCAAGGACGCGTAACCTGGACAGTAAATGCCGCCAGTACTTGTCGTACCAGAGCTGCCGGAGCAATTTGCTAATCCGCGATCGGGTCGGGGCAACGGATTGTGTCCGTTACCTCTCCCACACCACCGGACGTGCGGTTTTCCGCATCCGGCGGTTGAACCCAGCGACTCAACCCGCGTAAGGCGCAATAACCACCGGGCATTGCGCCATATGTGCCCATATTGAACTTCCGGTGCAATGCGCTGCGCTGATTGCACCCTACAAATTGTATCCCACCGCCTGAACCGCTCTCGGAAAACCTTGAGCGGCTTTTTTTACTTCCGGATATTATTCCGCCTAAACTAAAAGACAGGGTCCTTCCTTACCTCCTGTCGCTCACACCGCTTCCATCCTGCCAACCAACCCGCGTAGGGCGCAATAACCACCGAGCATTGCGCTCTATGCGCCTCATTTAACCATCCGGTGCAATGCGCTGCGCTTATTGCACCTTATAACCCAAACCGCCTAAAAAAACCCCTCGGTGGTTTTTTTATTGCTATTTTTTAATACCTCTGATGCTTTTATATCAGTATGACTTTCATGATTATCCACATACCCCCACTTCCTGAACTGAGACTGTAACTCGGGATCATCTTTAAATGCCTGAAAATAAATATACTCAGGCGCGAGATCTGCACCATTAGGCCAAACGATTGTTTCCAGTTCTTCGTCAACAACAAAGCTTGAAAATACCGATTTATCTTTTAATGGCTCAAACACCAAACCTTTTAAAGCGCCTGATAGATCGGCCACGCCCCTCCTGCCATTATTAAATGACACGGCTATTTTATAATCTTCCAAATACTCGGCGCTGATAACATGAAGAAACATAATGATCACTCCAGTGGTTCTATAGCCTTTGGGGTTTCACTTTTTTGACAAAGTTCCCAATTCTTGATTAATTCACTTTTATGCAGTTCATACCATTCAAGCACATGCCCTAATGCACGTTTTGGAAATTTTCCTTCTACCACTCCATTTAAAATATTTACAGTTATCTCATATTCTGAATATCTTGCATGAAAATGCGGTGGTGCATGATCTTCCCAATACATCACTATGATTATCCCTAGGAATCTACTAATTACCGGCATTTGAAATATTTGTTTGTTTTTCAATCACTTTCACTGGGAGCGCCTTTCAATTACATAACAATCGTAAATTACAAAACTAAAACTACCCTCTTTTCCAGGCCAGGCAGAAATTTACTTTTACTTGATGCACACCGCCCGTACCTGATGAAGGTCAGTAATGCCCTGTAACACTTTATCGATGCCATCCTGTTTCAAGGTGCGCATGCCATCATTGAGCGCGGTCACGAGCATTTCGGCGACCCGCGCATGTTCCTGGATGTTCTTTTTCAGCGCATCGGTTGCGGTCAGGAGCTCATGTAACGCCACCCGTCCGGCATAACCTGTGCCATTGCAGCGATCGCAGCCAACCGCTTCATACAGCGTGATCTGCTTTTGCTCACCGCCATATTCCTGCAGCCAGCGGCTTTCGATTTCCTGGTAAGCCGCTTCAGGGCTAACCTTGAAATGGTCGATATATTTCAATTCTTCGCAGTATTCTGTCAACAACCTTCTGATTTCTTCGCGCGGTGCGATATGGGGTTTCTTGCACTTGCACAGGCGCTTGGCCAGGCGTTGTGCCAGAATACCCAACAAGGCATCAGAAAAATTGAACGGATCCATGCCCATATCCAGCAGGCGGATAACCGATTCCGGCGCGCTGTTGGTATGCAGCGTGGCAAACACCAGATGACCGGTCAAGGAGGCTTCGATACCGATGCTGGTGGTTTCCTTGTCGCGCATCTCCCCCACCATGATGATATCGGGATCGGCGCGCAGAAAAGACCTCATCACCGCGGCAAACGTCAAACCGGCCTTGACGTTGACTTGCACCTGGCGCAATCCTTTCTGGGTGATCTCCACCGGGTCTTCAGCCGTCCAGATTTTGGTTTCGGGGGTATTGAGGTGCTTCAGCACCGAATGCAGCGTCGTGGTTTTACCGGAACCCGTCGGGCCACAGACGAAAAATAACCCATAGGGCTTGCTGATAATTGACTTGAGTTCCTGCAGATTGCGGGAAGTGAAATTCATTTTGTCCAGCGGTATCGGTTCTCCTGCAGACAGGATCCGCATGACCACATCTTCCAGTCCACCGGCTGAAGGGAGCGTGGCCACCCGCAATTCGATATCGAGCGGCGCAAATTTTCTGAACTTTATTTTGCCATCCTGCGGTTTACGCTTCTCGGAAATATCCAGATCACACATGATCTTGATCCGTGTCACCAGCGCATTGCGGTAGCTTGCCGGAATTTCGATATAGGGCATTAGCGAGCCATCCTTGCGAAAACGGATCTTAGTTTTTTCCTTGCCCGGATAAGGCTCGATATGAATATCTGAAACACCCATCTTATAGGCGTCTACGATGATCTTGTTGACCAGCTTGACGAGCTCGTTTTCAGAAGCGGCAGAAGCTTCGTCTACCTCGATTACAGACTCCTCCTCGTCCTCCTGGAGATTGAAGAGCATGTCATTGATATTGCCGGTATCTTCCAGGGCGGCGCCTTTTCCAGCCCCATAAAATAAATCCAGTGTCGCCCTGAACTCTCTCTGGGTGCAGACGGTATAGATGATGTTGTGCTTGGGAAAAATTTGATTGACGACACGCAGTGCTTTGATTCTTTCAGGATCAAGCGTCAACACCACCAGACCTTCTGCTGTGTCGTCAATCGGTAGCCAGTGGTTGCTTTCGGCAAAATCCCGCTTGAGATGCTTCAGCACTTCCATCGGCTTAAGCCGCTCAGCCTGGTACGGCTCATAGCGCACACGGAAGTAACTCGATAGCGCCTCGCCAATTTGCGCAGGGCTGATCTGAAACTCATCGATCAGCACATTTTCCAGATCACACCCTTGTTCACGTGCAGATCGTGCCGCCAGCTCAAGTTCAGAAGCTGACAGGACAGCACTTGCAATCAAATGATCATATCGGGATTTGACCAGCAATTGCTGCTTCTGGCGTTGCTTGAAAGCAATGGCCAGTGCCTGGCAGATTTCGCCTGCTCCCTCAACGATCATGTTGGGAAAAGGAGTATCCTCCTTATCATTGATGGCTTGCAGCACACCCAGCAATTCGTTATCTCCTGCATTCAGAATCGGTACTGCCAGCATTTGCCTGGTCCGGTAGCCGGTTCGTTTATCCCCTTCCTTGGAAAAGCGCAAGCTTGCGTCCACTTTCACCAGTTCATGCTGATCGTAAACATCCTTCAAATTGACGATTTTTTTGTTCAGGCTGACAAAACCCACAATACTGTGTTCGGTAATCGGTCGCTTCAAATCCTGGAATAAACCGACGCCAGTCTTCACACGTGAAATAATAGACGACTTGTCTTCACTCACCGTATAAACGATCAGACGATCTGCATTGAACAAAGCGCAGATGTCCTTACTGACTTCCAGCATGATCTCATCGAGATTGTTGGCAGCCTGAATCCTGTTGACGATCTCATGTAATTTCTGCGAAAAATTCTGCTGGCGATTGACCCCAGAAAAATTATCTGATAATGGTTCCAGTGCGATTTGCATATTCATAATGATATTTATTCAGGAAGATCTCCATGCAAAAGATTACCCATTAACCTGCGAAGATCGCGCCTGGAAATCACTTCCAGGCGCAATCAGTCAGCGCATTCTTTTATTTCAGGTGCGATCAGCTCAGCCTGCCGAGATGAGCTCGTACTGCATAGATGGCCGATCACTATTGGGAGTATTGGCAACATCGGGCTACTATGCCCATTAGACGCATGCCTAATGCGGGTTTATCCCGAATATTTCATAAATTCGCGTGATGATCACGCAGGATTTTGATTAATAGGGAAGTTTTGAGAAAGAGGGGTGTAGTGACTCATACACCCGACTGAGCAAAATCTTTCTTATTAATCAAAAGGCAAGTGAGGGCACGTGCCAATTTATGAAATATTCGGGTTATCTTTACCAGCTTACCCAGCTTGTGAATTTCAAGATGTGATTACCTTCTTGCCCTGATATTTAACACGACTTGCCTACAGGGCATTTCTGGTAACAGCAGAGGAATTACACCCGATTCCTGTTATTTGATCAAAAGGACCGGAATCGGTGAAAGATGGATCAATTTGCTCGCGACTGAACCGAGCAACACGCCTTGTACCGAGCCAAGTCCACGCGGCCCGATAACAATCTGGTCACACTGTTTTTCTGTCGCAAATTGAACGATCATTTTTGCCGCATCGCCGACTGTCACATGGTACTGATAGGCAACACCTGCCTGGTCCAGCAGATCGCGCGTTTCTTTTAAATCCTTCAATCCTTCTTCCTGATGATATTCCCGGATACTTTCCTGGCTGATAAACATAGAAACATCGCCACGCAAAGGAAACTGCACATTGAGCAAGTGAATTTGCGGCACTTCCTTATACCAGCTGAGCAGCTGGATAAAATGAACAATGGCCTTGTTACAAGCAGTGGAACCATCTACTGGCAGCAGCATTTTTAACATGATGCACTCCTCTAAATTATGTTTTTCATCACATTCCTGATAGCTAGCCCGAATATTTCATAAATTGGCACGTGTCCTCACTTGCCTTTTGAAATATTTGGGCTAGGTCGGTTTATTCGTATCATCCGTAAGATCGACTAAAGCAGTGGTATTTTTCTGTGCTTTAGCTGCCAGCCACTTTCCGCTGGCGATCACGACCAGCGCAGTAAAAACTGGCATAAACCAGTGTAGAAAAGCAGCATGAGCATTGACCCATTCTTTAGTCACCGTATCGGTAATGGCCATATCGCCCGCAATCCAGCCAAGTAATCCAGCCCCCACAAAAATGGTGACGGGAAAACGATTCATCAGCTTCATGACCAGTTTACTGCCCCAGACAATGATGGGAACACTTACAAGAAGACCAAAAATCACCAGCATCAGATCGCCTCTGGCAGCGCCGGCAATGCCTATCACATTGTCCAGGCTCATAACGGTGTCAGCGATGATAATCGTTTTAATGGCTCCCAGGAGAGTGGTATTCGCATCGATTTCATGCGCGCCGCCCGTCGATTCCGGCAACAACAGTTTGATCCCTATCCAGAGCAGCAGCAACGCGCCCACGAGTTTCAGAAAAGGGAGCGTCAGCAGATTAAGCGCGAAAAAAACCAGTCCGACGCGTATCGCTATCGCACCAAATACCCCCCAGAAAATTCCCAAATTACGTTGCTTCTCAGGCAATCGCCGACAAGCAAGCGCAATAACCACTGCATTATCTCCTCCAAGGACGATGTCAATCGCAATAATTTGTAGTGCCGCAACCCAAAACTGGGGATCAGAAAAATCCATATTTTACTTCTCTCAAGACATGGTAATAAATTTCAAAATTTCATCTTTCTGTTGCATCGTGTCACGATAACCCAGATCGATCAAAGCGCGACAATAAGAAGCTTCAAATAAAACATAACTCAACAATCTCGAGCCACTCGGCCCCATCGCGCCCACTGCCCGATATAAGAAACGCATGGTACGTGGCAAGGAATAGGCATGCTGCAGCGCAATTTCATTGATTCTTTCGCTAGGTGAGATCACCATCGATTTAATTGTGCGCAGCAAAGTACCTCCTCCTTTTCTGGTCTCAGGTGGAATGAGCGCTAAGGTTCCATTAATGCGCTGCAAACGCTCCAGATCAACTTCCAGGCTATCGACAAAAATACTGCTCATCACATGACCGGCAATTTGTGCTACGGGAGGATAACTGGTTACCTTGACGCGCTCGGTAGGAAACTCTTTTCTCTTGTTTACCCCAATCACCAGGATTCGATCTGCGCCGAGATGCAATGCCGGGCTCAGCGGCGCGAGCTGTCGCATGGAGCCGTCGCCAAAGTACTCGCGATTTAGCCGGACTGCTGGAAAAATAAAAGGAATAGACGAAGAAGCCAGTAAATGCTGAATGCCAATACGTGCTGCCACGCCCACGCGCATCACGCGGCTCCAGGGGGAGATACTTTTATTGCCTTGATAAAACGTTACCGATTGTCCTGAAGTATATCCCCAGACAGTCACGCCCAGTGCATGCAGCGCACCCATGTGGATACTCCGTTGAATACCGCGAAACGGCAGGCGGCAGCCGAGTAGTTTCCTTAAAGGGGAATTATCCAGCAACGCAAAAGGCGTTTTCGCCAGCTTTCTTGATACCAAGGAACCGACACAATGCATTGTGTTGCGAACGACACCTGGCAAATCTGCGCGGTGCACCTGGTCAACATGCAAATCCCCCCACACTGCCTCCAGTTGTCGCACCCCTGTGGCAAAATGAGTAGCCGACATGGCCAAGCCAGCTGCATTAATGGCGCCGGCTGAGGTTCCACAAATAACAGGGAAAGGACTATGTGCATGGGGAGGGAACATCTCAGCGATTGCCCGCAGGACGCCAACCTGGTAAGCAGCGCGCGCCCCCCCACCCGTCAAGACGAGACCTAACTTGGGTGATGGTGCGGCAATATTATTCGGTTCATTCACTGGCAATCGGCTTCTTTCTTACCTTCTCAAGGGCATCACACAAAGTTTCTTCCGATAAAACATTCAAGTTGACTGATAATGCACGGGCAAATTCACAAGCATTCCCAAGCAATATTTTATTATCAAGTTTAGCAATAAGTTGCGCTGCTGTGCCGGCTATTTTCAGAAGACTCTGCCGTTCACTCATCAGTATTTCTATTTCTGCACGCAACATCGAAATCTCGCGCGCTTCTAATTGGGTATGCATCATAATCGTTTCCTCCAGTCAGGTACACTGCTCCAATCATTGCCCCCACTTTAACAAAATCATTTCTTAAGCAAATAACCAAGCTCTCAGCCATTTGCTATGCTTTTCCTATACCTGCACAATCAGTAAACTACGGAACCCATACCATCAATAACCAGAGGATGACATGTCACACACTGCGCTTTACCCAGAAATCGAACCCTATCACCATGGAATGTTGCCACTCGATGCGCGGCATACCCTATATTGGGAACAATCAGGCAACGCTGAGGGAATACCGGTATTATTCCTGCATGGTGGCCCAGGTGCTGGATCAGCACCCAGCCATCGTCGTTTTTTTGACCCCGCTCACTACCGCATTATCATTTACGATCAACGTGGCGCTGGGCGCTCCACCCCTCTGGGCGAGACTCATGACAATACGACGCCCCATCTTATCGAAGATATTGAAACATTGCGGCAATATCTCGGCATCGAAAAGTGGCTGGTATTCGGGGGCTCCTGGGGCAGCACCTTGGCGCTGGCATATGGAGAAGCGCACCCGGCGCGTTGCCTCGGCTTTATTCTACGAGGCATTTTTCTGTGCCGCAAAAGCGAAATCGACTGGTTTCTCTACGGATTGCGCCATTTCTTTCCTGAAGCCTGGCAAGATTTCGTCGCACCGTTATCCCCACTCGAGCGAAATGACATTCTCGCGGCTTATTATCGCCATCTGATGGATCCTGATCCGGCTATCCATATGCCTGCCGCCCGCGCGTGGGGTCGCTATGAAGGCCGGTGCTCCACTTTGCTGCCGAGCCCGGAAACCGTCAATTATTTTTCAAGTGATACGGTTGCGCTAGGGCTCGCACGCATGGAAGCGCATTATTTCAGTCATGATATTTTCTTGCCACAAAATGCCTTGCTGGATAATGTCACAAAACTTCACCCTCTTCCTGCCATCATTGTGCAGGGACGTTATGATGCCGTGTGTCCGATCGTCAGCGCAAATGACTTGCACCAGGCCTGGCCTCAGGCTGAATATGTGATTATCGAGGATGCGGGTCATTCTGCCTGGGAACCCGGCATTCGATCGGCACTGGTTCAGGCCACGGATAAGTTCAAAGCAATGCTCTCTAATATGAAATAGCTTTACCGTTTTCTCAGTTGCGAAAGTTGCGTGATATCGAGCAAGCCGGCAAACTCTTTTACAGCTATTCTTTCGCGATACGGTAAAACGCCAAGCAGGGGACAATCAAGACGCTTTTGCAGCGCGCGAATGTTTTCTGCCTGGCTCTCCATATGAGGATCAATCTGATTGGCGACCCAGCCTGCCAGTGATAACCCGCTTGCGTGAATAGCGCGGGCGGTCAATAAGGCATGGTTGAGACAACCGAGCCGCAATCCTACTACCAGCACCACGGGCAGCGCCAATGCACGCGCCAGGTCGCTGGTATCGTGCCGCTCATCGAGAGGCACCAGGAAACCCCCTGCCCCTTCAACAATGATGATTTCCGCCCTTTCCTGCAATGCATAAAAAGCCCGTTGTATGACCGCCAGATCAACGACGATACCGGCTTGCGTCGCTGCAATATGCGGCGCAATCGGTGGCAGCAGCGCATAAGGATTGATCAGCGCACGCGCGGCTGAAACGTTACTGGCTTCCGCAAGACGTTCCACATCGACCCACTTACCCTGCTCACAGCCTGCCGCAATGGGTTTCATGCCGACCGCTGATTTACCCGTCATGGCGAACGCATGCAGCAGCGCACAGCTCGTGATGGTTTTACCCACGCCGGTATCCGTTCCGGTCACGAAATAGCCCGTTGGCATCATACTCAATGCTTTATTCCAGACCGAGTTTCCGTCTGGTTTCGGGTTTGAGTGCCGCCTGCCGCGGCTCCGGCTTCCAGGCGTGGCCATATACCACTTCATAGGTCGCTGGCAGCTTCCCTGCCTGACGCAATGATTCATAGTGGGCCACCACCTGCTGCCATGTTCCTTTTCCGGTTAGTCCCCGCCGCCTGCCATGCGTCACATTGTGCGCGCCGATTGCCTTGAGATCGCGCAGGATGCCCATGACATCATCGTAAGTAAGGGTAATGTACTCCATGTCCATCACCGGCGTGGCAAAACCGCTATGCACCAGCAGATCGCCGATATCGTGCATATCCATGAAGCGATTGATATGGCTGTAGCCATCCACCGTTTTAAAGGCCTGCTTTAATTCTTTCAGAGTATCGGGCCCGAAGGTACTGAACATCAGCAACCCTCCGCTTTTTAGCACACGGCGTGCTTCCGTGAACGCCTGCTTGAGATCATTACACCACTGTATGGTCAGATTCGACCAGATCATGTCTACGCAAGTATCCCGCAGCGGAAGCTGTTCGATATCTCCGCCCACATAATGCGCTACGCGGCGCTTTGCCAGCGGCAACCACTGCTGCCAGCGAGGAAGCGGAGGCCGCGCCTGAAGATGCATCGCCAGGGCGATATCCACTGCCACCAGTTGGCTGCGCGGATAACGCTCGGTAAGCTTACGGCTGCCATAGCCCGTGCCGCTGCCCATGTCCAATATCTGGTCAGGAGCGTATTTGATGTAATCCAGGCGTGATAGCATGCGTTCGCATACTTCACGCTGCAATACGGCCGATTGATCATAGCTGGCCGCTGCGCGTTCAAACGCCTGGCGCAACTGGCGCTTATCTAAAATGTGATCATAAATCATACAAATTGGCTACAAACTGATCCGGATACGATAAAAACGGGGCATGACCACAGTGTGGAAAGCCGATAAATTTTGCGTGAGGCAAATGCCGATGCATCCATCTGGCTGCATCCACATGCGTGATCACATCGTTTTCTCCATGCAAAAGCCATACCGGTTGAGAAACATCGGCTAATTTCTCCCGCAGATCATTCGTCAACAGAATCTGCAAACCGGCCCTGAGCGCGTGACTATCGGGTTGTTTATATTGCGACAATTGATTACGCAATTGCGCCAACACATTCGTCATGTCACGGCTGCCATTGACTTGCAGGGTAAAAAAACGGTTTAAGGTTTGCGCATAGTGGCGTTGCAGATTTTCCATGAAAAGCTGCAACGTTGGTTCATCCATTCCCCATCGCCAATTATCCCGTTTGACGAAACAGGGCGTGGTCGCCACCAGAATAAGCTTGCTTACCTGCTGTGGCACGGATAAGGCCAGCTTGATCGCGACCTGCCCCCCAAGCGACCAGCCACACACAATACTCTCCGCAGGTAAAATCTCCGCAACACTTGCCACGATCTCCTCGAACGAATAGGATTCCCAAGCCGGACTCTGGCCATGCCCTGGCAAGTCGACCAGATGCAGCCGGTAATGCCTCGCCAGTTGCTCACGGACACTGCCCCAGATACCGCTGTGCATGGCCCAGCCATGCAGCATCACGAGATCGGGGCCCTTGCCTACAATGTCGACATGGAGTCGATTCATATCATGCTGCTATTTTTCATGTTATGCGTTCTGCCTATTTCCGGTTAAATGATTTTCGCTAAATCACGTAATGTTTCGATTAATTGCTCAATGTCTTCCTTGTGGTGCGCAGCCGATAAGGAAATACGCAGCCGGGCCTGGCCCTGCGGAACGGTTGGCGGACGTATCGCCGGCACGAGAATGCCTCTGTCGCGTAACGCCTCGCTTAAACGCACGGCTTCATCACTGCGCCCTACCATCAAGGGCTGAATCGGCGTCATCGAAGGCAATAATGACCAGCGCAATGATTGCAATCCCCTTTTCAATTGCATCATGAGTCCCATTAGTTTTTCCCGTCGCCAGGTTTCCTGCTCGATCAATGACAGGCTGGCCAACAGGGTATGAGCCAATAATGCTGGTGCAGCCGTGGTGTAGCAATAGGTGCGCGCAAACTGAATGAGGGTTTCTATGATGTCGGACTGAGCAGCCACAAAGGCCCCGGAAACACCCGCTGCTTTACCGAGTGTGGCCATGTAAATAAGGTGAGATGAGTGCAGATTAAGCTCGTCAAACGAATGCAGCACCCCTTGACCGTTTCTGCCGAGCACCCCAAACCCGTGAGCGTCATCGAGTAACAGCCAGGCATCATACTGTTCACATAACGCCAATAGCTTAACGACAGGCACAATATCGCCATCCATGCTGAATACAGCATCGGTTACCACCAGTTTACAGGCTGCTTCTGATTCAGCCAGAGACTGTTCCAGTTTTGTTAAGTCAAGGTGAGGGTAACGCGTGAAGGTTGCCCTGGAAAGCAGCGCAGCATCATTGAGTGAAGCATGATTAAGCTTGTCAGCGAATACGGCATCCCCGCGACTAACCAATGCCGTCACCACCGCCATATTAGCCATGTAGCCGGTAGAAAACAATAATGCCTGGGGCAAGCCAACAAAATGCGCCAATGCCTCCTCGAGTGCGTGATGCGCCGCAGAATGGCCGCTGATCAGATGAGAAGCGCCTGCTCCCACGCCATATCGTTGCGCGCCCGTACAAATCGCTTCAATCAGCGCTGGATGGCTGGCGAGCCCAAGATAATCATTGCTGCAGAAAGCAAGATAGGGCTTTTCTGCGATCGTCACATGCGTTGTCTGAGGACCTTCGAGCATCAGCCTGCGACGGGATAGCCCCGCGTTTTCACGCTCCCTCAGTCGGACTGAGAGATTTGTCAGCATTCCAGTTATAAGGCGCGTAACCCCAGTTTCTCAAATAGCGCTTTGTCGTTTTCTGCTTCAGGATTTCCTGTCGTCAGTAGCTTGTCTCCATAAAAAATGGAGTTGGCTCCTGCTAGAAAACACAGCGCTTGCACAGCCTCTGACATTTGCCGTCTGCCAGCGGATAATCTGACCATCGCTTTCGGCATGGTAATGCGGGCGGCCGCGATGGTGCGTACGAATTCGAATGAATCAAGCGCCTCGGTACCATAAAGGGGTGTCCCCTCAACTTGCACCAGATAATTGATTGGTACTGATTCAGGATAAGGATCCAGATTGGCCAACTGGGCAATCAACCCGGCGCGCGCAAGCCGGGATTCACCCATACCGACAATCCCGCCACAGCATACATTGATGCCTGCCTTGCGCACTTCCTCAAGCGTATCGAGCCGATCTTGGTAGTCGCGCGTGGTAATGATTTCACCATAGAATTCGGGTGAGGTATCCAGATTGTGATTGTAATAATCCAATCCGGCTTGTTTGAGTTGCTCTGCCTGACCTGATTTCAGCATGCCTAAAGTCGCACAGGTTTCGAGCCCCAGTGCTTTTACCGCCTCAATGATTGCAGTCATGCGGTCGATATCTCGCTGTTTGGGTCCACGCCAGGCTGCGCCCATACAGAATCGTGTCGCCCCTTCTGCTTTGGCTGCCGCTGCAGCCTCGACAACGGTATCCGGCGACAGCATGTCCTGATTGTCAACGCCGGTATGATAGCGCGCGGCCTGCGGGCAATAACCACAATCCTCCGGGCATCCCCCTGTCTTGACAGAGATCAGGGTAGATAATTGGATCGCATTGGCATCATGATATTGCCGGTGAATCGTTTGTGCTTGATGCATCAGATCAGTAAAGGGTAAATCCAGTAAAGCCTGGATTTGTAGAATACTCCAACGCGCCACACGACCCCGGTCATACTGATTGCCAATGGGTTTCTCTTGGTTGCTTGAAATGGACTTTGTGCTAGATTCAATCATAATTAACGGTCAAAAAACTTGGCTCTATCTATAATAAGGTGCCTGAAATCATCAAGGATTAGGCTCTAATTGTCAAATTTTCTTTCTAAATTTTTGAACAGGCGATTAAATTTTACGCAAATGCTGTTACCCACAAATTGCCTGCTGTGCCTGGCATCCTGTGAAGGTGATTTATGCTGCGCATGCCATGATAACTTACCTCGGTTACCCTCTGATCATTGCCCATCATGTTTATTACCAACGAGCGATTCACGCATCTGTGGCGCGTGCTTGGCAAGCTATCCCAGTTGGACCCGCGCGATCGCGGCGTTACGCTATGCTTTCCCCATCGATGCCATAATCCATTCGCTGAAATATCAGGAAAATCTGACCGTCGCGCCTGTGCTGGCCAATTTATTAATGGCGAAAATGAATCATTGCGCTCCACCAGATGTCATCATTCCGGTTCCACTGCATCCGGTTAGATTACAAGAAAGAGGTTTTAATCAAGCACTGGAAATTGGGCGGCATCTATCCAAGAAAATGGGTGTTCCCCTCTTGCCGCATGCTTGTGTACGTACCCGAGACACGCTTTCTCAGACTGAGTTATCCTGGAAGAAGCGGCGCAGCAACCTGCGAAATGCATTTACGTGCACCACGCGCTTTACGCAAAAGCATGTCGCCATACTGGACGATGTCATGACCAGCGGGGCGACATTGAATGAATTGGCAAAAGTAGTGCGCAAGCAGGGAGCAATCGAGGTCAGTGTATGGGCTATTGCGAGAGCGATCCCGTCATCCGCTTCAATTAAAACAGTCGAACTTTGAATTATTCTGCAGGATACGCCCTATGTTTGATGTCATTCTCTATCAACCTGAAATTCCTCCTAATACCGGCAATATCATCCGGCTTTGCGCGAATACCGGCGCAACGCTTCATCTTATCAAGCCGTTAGGTTTTCTCCTGAATGACAAGCAGCTACTTCGCGCCGGGTTGGATTACCATGAATTTGCCAATGTGGTATTACATAAAGGCTGGCAAGAATGTATTCACAGCCTGCCAGGGCGGCGTATTTTCGCTGTATCCACCAAAGGCTCTCAACGCTACGATCAGGTTAGCTATGCCAGCCAAGATGCTTTTCTTTTTGGTGCAGAAAGCCGCGGGCTACCGATTGAGATTATGGAAAGTTTTTCGGATAATCAACGTATCCATATCCCGATGCTGCCCGAACGTCGCAGCCTGAATCTTGCTAACGCGGTTTCTATCGTCGTCTACGAGGCCTGGCGACAACGAGGGTTTTCGTAAGCGAGAAATTTTAAAAATACCGCTACATCTCATGCATTTAGCCCGAACAGTCAGCTACGGTTTTTTGGATTTAAACCTTTAGCGCATATTTAGGTTGTCACTCAAGATCCGTGGTGTGACAAAAATCAGGAGCTCCCGTTTGTCATCCCGTTTCGCATTATTCTTGAAGATGTTGCCAAGTAGCGGCACATCGCCCAGCAGGGGCACTTTGTTTGTAGTGACCTTTTCCGCTCGCTCGAAAATCCCGCCAATTACCACCGTTCCACCATTCACGACTAATACTTCGGTTGTAATTTGTTTGGTATCAATAGCTGGCCCAGCAGGGGTATCCGTACCACGTGTATCCTGATTGACTTGCAGTTTCATAATAATATTGTCATCAGGAGTAATCTGCGGCGTCACCTTGAGAGCCAGTACAGCTTTTTTGAATTGAATCTGCGGCCTGCCCAGTTGGCTGACAATCTGAAAAGGTATTTCAGTTCCTTGCTCAATGGTGGCTTCTACCCGGTTAGCTGTTACCAGGCGCGGACTGGCGATCACTCTACCTTTACTATCTGATTCCAGCGCGGACAATTCCAGATTGATCAGCGAATCATCGTTGATCTTGATTAAACTGAGCGCTAAAGCAGCTGGCCCTCCTGCCACACCCGCCATCGCAGCCGCGGGTAAATTGACGTTAAGATTCCCTCCACCTGCCGGAGTGGCGCCCGCTGCGAGTCCACTGGAGCTATCCAGATTGCCAGAAATTCCCAGATTACGGTTTCCAATCTGGGTAGCATTTTGTATCCCAAATCGAGCGCCCAGATTGCGACTAAACGTATCCGTCGCTTCCACGATACGGGACTCGATCATGACTTGACGCACGGAGGTATCAAGGTTGCTGACATGTTTGGCCACCTCTGCCAATCTGAGCGGAATATCGGTTACGGTTAAAGTATTGCTGATATCGTCTATTTCTACCGTTCCACGTTGACTCAAAATTCCTTTGAGAGGAATTGAACTCGCCGTGCGGTAATTTAACTTGAAAGTTTCGGTGCGCAATGGTTCTAATTCGGAAATTTGCTGACGAGACTCCAGCTCGAGTTTTTCCCTGACAGCCAGCTCCTCACGCGGGGCGACAAAAATAACATTACCCATTCGACGCTTATCGAGCTCATGAGACTGGAGCACAATATCCAAAGCCTGGTCCCAAGGAACATCTTTCAGACGCAAGGTAAGATTTCCTTTAACTGAATCGCTGGCGATAATATTCAGATTAGTAAAATCAGCCAAGACCTGCAATACCGAGCGAACCTCCACATTCTGAAAATTAAGCGATAATTTCTCACCGGTATATCCCCCAGTCACCAGTTTCTTGTGCGCAGGAACATCGGCACCCTCAACGATCGGTTTAACCTCCAGAATAAATTTAGTGCCAGCCTGATAGGAAATATGCTCCCACCGCCCTTTTGGCTCAATGACCATCTGCACGCTATCGCCTTTTGTCATTGTTTCTATGGTTTGTACCGGCGTTGCAAAATCGACCACATCCAGGCGCCGCTCTAAATTAGGCGGCAAATACGCCTGGGTGAATTCGACCATGATTCGATTCCCCTGCTGGTGGACATCGATTCCCGCACCCAGCGCGGATAGATCGACTTCCACACGGCCTTCGCCATTCGCACCACGCTTGAAATCGATATCTTGTAGGCTAGGCAGCTTTTTCTTCTGAAGTTCTGCCGTTTTAAAGGAACGAGCGGCAGTGCTGGCCACTTCTCCCGCGTCAAATCCACTTAGCGAAATAAGGACGTGATTTCCGTCAACTTTACTCTCATAAGTCATAGGCCTTAACAAATTCATCACCAGGCGGGTACGGTTTTCAGTTTGAGCAATGTTAATACTGTGCAAATCGCCGTCACCCACTTCCTGTACTTTTTTACCGAGTGCATTCACAGCATTGATAAAATCAAAATAAATCCTGGCCGGATTATTCAATGAAATGCCCACTGGAGCAGAAACAAGCGGTTGATCCAGTGATACCTTGATCATGATCCGCCTATTCCGATCGCTCATAACATCGATTGCATTGATTTTACTCTGCAGCGTTGTCCTCCCAGGCGCCAACTCATCCGCCGTAACAACGGGAATATGAAATAACAGAGACAATAACATCAATTGAGATGCATATTTCCATGCATGGAAAAATTCTCTTGCTATCGCCATTTTCATTATTTCTGTCCCTGAGCCTGTAACATGAGCGCACCACGGCGCTCGGTCCAATCATTGGCGCTGTCTTGTATGATTTCTTTTAGTTTGATTTCTGTCTCAGAAATGCCTGTAATTAACCCGAAATTCTGACCTAAGTAGTTGCCGGCCTTGACACGATACACCGTGTTATCAGGAGCTCTCACTAATGCAAAGATTTGCTTGTTTCGCTGCAGCGTTCCAACCATTGCCAGATTCTCCAGCGGGAAGTTCTCTAATGCTTCCTTGCTGCGCTTTAGGTCAGGCTGGAGTGCACCATGACGCTTTGACTGATTGTTTTTCCGGGCACTGAAAGGATCTGGAATATTAAACGCTTCATAATTAAACTGTGCAAAAGACTTGATTTCAGGCAGTGGATCAACCTTGCCACGCAATCCTTCCCCGGATTTGTTGACAAACTCCTCAAGATCGCTGTAGGTCCCTTCACTGCAGGCAGAAACCACAAGCAATAGCACACACCCTAAATGATAAGACCATTTGATCATTTATTTCCTTTGCTATTGCTCTTGCTCTGGCTGGCAAGTTCTTCGTCATCAAGATAGCGGAAGGTCTTTGCAGTAGCATTCAGTACTAGATGCTGCTCTTTCCCAGGAGTAATATCGATATCATTTAATGTCACGATACGCGGCAATTGAGAAACATCACTTGCGAAGGCGCCGATATCATGATAACTGCCTATCACACGAACAGTTACCGGTAATTCAGCATAAAATTCCTTAATCGTTTCGCTGGCCGCGGGTTTAAATAATTCAAATTGCAATCCTCGCCCCAAACCAGCCCGATTGATATCCACCAGCAAAGCATCTAATTCAGATTTATTGGGCAGCTGTTTCAGCATTACACTCAGCGCCTGTTCAATCTCCTGTAGTTGCTGCCGCATGATCTCCAAGTTAACAGCACTCCTCTTTTTAATCAGGTAAGTTTCCTTGAGTGTGACCTCCTCTGCTTGGGCTCTTTCAAGCGCTTCCGATTGCTCCTGCCAATCTAGAAAATAACCTATAACGATGATGACTACCATCAAGATAGCCAATGCGCCGGCCTTGATGACTGCTGGCCAGTCACCCGGATCATTGGGATCAAGAAGCCGCAACTCTTCCAACATATTCATTGCTATCCACCTTCGCAGCTAATTAGAAATATTCGCCGGAGTATGCTGACTATCAAAACCATTCAATAATTCAGCAAGCTTCACGTTCAAATCAAACTCATTCAAGCGCACATTGTTGACATTAGCTGCCTTGATTTCGATCAATAAAGGAGATTCAAATCTGGGTGACGCGTCCAGGTTTCGCATTAAGGTAGATACCCATGCATTAGATTGCGCATAACCAGAGAGACGAATATGCTGATTCGTCTGCTTGAGGCTCTTGAGATAAACTCCATCCGGCATGAGTCTTGCTACCTGATCTAATATATGAACGACGTTGGTACGATTGGCTTGTAATGTCTCCACTACCCCTTTACGTACCAGCAACTCCTGGATTTGCTGTTTAATTTGCTTGATTTCTTCAATTTGTTTGTCAAGAATCGCAATCTGGCTCTGCAGGTATTGATTACGCCCACTCTGATACTCAATTTTTCCCAAGATAATCTCATGCATTCCCCAGACTATCCCTACCCCCAGCACACAAGTGATTCCAGCCAGCATGGCAAACTGCTGTTGGCGTGCCTTGCGTTTAAGCTCACGATGTGGAAGTAAATTGATACGTATCATGATGGATCAAAACCCCGCATTGCCAGACCACAGGCAATCATTAACAAGGGCGCATCTACTTTTAGCTGCCTGGGAGCAATACGGTTGGATAGCTCCATATTTATAAAAGGATTGACGACTTGTGTTATCACCTGAGTACGTTCAGTTACTATCTCCTCCAAGCCTGGAATCACTGCGCATCCGCCAGAAAGAAAAATATAGTTAACCTGTGTATATTGAGTAGAAGTAAAAAAGAACTGCAAAGCACGGGTTACTTCCAACGCAAGTGTTTCGCAAAAGGGTTGCAATACCTCCGTGTGGAAGTTCTCAGATAAGCTCCCATTGCGCTTGGCTGCTTCTGCTTCTGCTTCTGCTTCTGCTTCTGCTTCTGCTTCTGCTTCTGCTTCTTCAAGTGTCAAATTAAACTGATTCTGAATTTCCTGGGTTAACTGATCTCCCCCAAATGGCTGATCACGCGTATAAACAGATTCGCCATTGTAGAGAACATTAAGGTGGGTAATGCTCGCGCCAATATCGACCAGCGCAATTACTTGGTCCTTGCCTCCTTCAGGCAGTTGACGCTCGATCAACTCAAAAGCGGTTTGGGCTGCAAAGTGCTCGACATCCATCACCGTAGCCTTCAGACCGGCAATTAATGCGGCCGCAACACGATCTTCCACTTTTTCTTTGCGTGAAGCAGCGATCATGACTTCCACTTCATCCGGATGATCAGGCATTGCTCTAACTACCTGGAAATCCAGATTTACTTCGTCCAGAGCAAAGGGAATATATTGGTTAGCCTCTGTTTCAACTTGAAAAGCCAGATCATCTTCCCGCTGTCCGGCTGGCACGACAATCCTTTTGGTAATGACAGCCGCCGCAGGTAGTGCAAGTGCGATGTTCTTCACACGTGTCCCCATACGTTTCCAGGCACGACGGATACTGTCTCCAACAACTTCAAGATTATTAATATTTCCATCGAGAATGGCTTCTTTCGGCATAGGCTCAATTACATAGCTCTCCAGGCGCAATGTATTCTCAGCTTTATTAACCATGGAAAGCTCGATCATTTTCACCGATGAGGAACTAATATCTACCCCTAGGAGCTGGGGTGACTTCGTAGAGAAGAAATTAAGGTGGATATCAAAGCTTTTATTGAACATTGATTTATTAGAAGCAATATCTTAAAGTGAAGCTTTTTTCTGGGCGGAATGCATATAGAAATCCTTATCGACGTGCGTTGAAACTGCCTAGCCAATCTATAATTTCTTTAGCAAGCTACTAGACCGGATAAAAATTCTGGCAGATCCCAAAACAGTTTGATTTGTATAAAAACAGCAGATATACCCTCTATAATTAGAGATTGATTTCTTATCTCACTTAGTTAGAAACTTTATTTCTCATGTTATTCCGTTGGCTGGCCTATCCCTTTCTAGCAGTGCTGGCAGCAAGCTTGATTGGTGTTTTGCTGATCGTTTTTGCAGCACTCATTATTATTCCGACATTACCTTCACTCGAGATATTGACTGATTATCGACCTAAAATACCGTTACGGATCTATAGCGCAGAAGGATTATTAATCGGAGAATTCGGGGAGGAACGTAGAAATTTTATAGAAATAGACGAAACACCAACCTATCTTAAGCAAGCTATTCTGGCTGCTGAAGATGATCGTTTTTATCAGCACGGTGGGGTTGATTACATCGGTGTTTTACGAGCAGCTTATTCCAATTTTACTGGAGGGGGCGCCCTTCAGGGCGCGAGTACGATTACTATGCAGGTTGCACGTAATTTTTTTCTGACCAAAGAAAAAACCTTGACCAGAAAATTCAGTGAAGCATTACTTGCATTCAAAATTGAGCACAGTCTGAGTAAAGATAAAATTCTAGAACTCTATATTAATCAGATATACCTGGGCCAGAGAAGCTATGGTTTCTCGGCAGCAGCCCAAACCTATTTTGGAAAGTCACTGGATGACATAAATCTAGCCGAAGCAGCCATGTTAGCAGGATTACCCAAAGGCCCCTCACGATTTAATCCAGTCGTCAATCCCAAGCGTGCAAAGATACGTCAGCGTTATGTATTGAAACGAATGCATGAACTCAACCTTATCTCCAGCGAAAAGTTAGCTATGGCAGAGAAGCAACCGATAGCTATACATCGCCAAGTACGGAATTTTGCCATGCCGGCTGAATACGTGGTTGAGATGGCTCGACAGGTAATATATCAACGCTTTGGCGAAGAAGCGTATACGCGTGGAATTAAAGTTTTTACAACAGTGACAAAGTCTGATCAAGAAGCGGCCTATGAAGCGCTCCGTAAAGGCGCATTAGAATACGATAACCGCCATGGTTATCGAGGCCCTGAAGCTTTCATTGAGTTACCCAGAAATGATACAAACCTGAAAAAAAATCTAGAAGAGTCTTTGCAGCCATTTAATGACAGCAATGACATCCACATTGCTGTCGTGTTATCCGCCAGTTCAAATTCTGTTAAAGCCTATCACAAAGGTGGAGAGGTTATTCAGATGAGCGGAGATGGTCTCAAATTTGCCAAAAGGTTTCTTACCGATGACCCTAAAGTGAGTAATAAACGTATTCGTCCCGGGGCATTAATTCGGATACAAAAGAACGAGAAAAATGTCTGGCAAATTGTCCAGCTTCCTCAAGTTGAAGCCGCACTCGTTGCAATTGATCCGATGGATGGAATGGTCCGTGCCTTGGTCGGAGGATTTGATTTCAATCTCAATCAATTTAATCATGTCACACAAGCGTGGCGACAAGCAGGTTCTAGCTTCAAGCCATTCATTTATTCAGCTTCATTGGAAAAAGGATTTACCCCTGCGACTATCATCAATGATGCGCCTTTATTTTTCAATGCGGCACAGACCGGCAATAAATCCTGGGAGCCTAAAAATTTTGATGGCAAATTCAGCGGTCCAATACGCATGCGCGTTGCATTGGCTCAGTCGAAGAACCTTGCATCCATTCGCATTCTCCAGGCAATCGGACCACGCTATGCCCAGGATTACATTACTCGTTTTGGTTTTGACAGCAATCGTCATCCGCCTTTTCTACCTATGGCACTAGGAGCAGGTTCCGTTACCCCCATGCAAATGGCCGTAGGTTATGCAGCTTTTGCTAACGGCGGTTTTCGTATTTACCCTTACTTCATTGATAGAATAGAAGATGATCAAGGCAGAATTCTTGATCATGCTCGACCCATGGTTGCTGGAAAAAACGCCAAGCAGGTGATCGATCCACGGAATGCGTTTCTTATGACCAGCATGATGCAGGATGTCATTCAACGTGGAACAGCCACCTCAGCAAAACGACTTGGCCGCAATGATATTGCCGGAAAAACGGGTACAACCAGTAATTTTATTGATGCCTGGTTCTGTGGTTTTCAGAAAGATTTAGTCACGATTACCTGGGCAGGTTTTGATGAACCCAGAACATTGGGCAGGAATGAAACCGGGGGACGAGTCACTTTACCCATCTGGATAAACTACATGGAAAAGGCGTTAAAAAATATTCCTGTTGCGACTTATGCTCCCCCCAAAGGGATCACTGTAGCCAGGATCAACCCGGGAACCGGATTGAGAGAACAGGGAGGAGCGATAAGTGAATATTTTTTCCACGAACAGCTTCCACCCGAGGCTGATTTACCTGTTGAGGAATTTGGGTCGATAGAAGAGCTGTGGAATCAGTCATTCTAAAATTAAGTTTTTTGGCTTACAGACTTTTCCTCAACCAGGTTGCCACATCCATTGCGAAATAAGTCAATATCGCATCTGCTCCTGCACGCTTGCAGGATAGCAAGGACTCTATGACGCAAGCCTCTTCATCTAGCCAGCCATTCATTGCAGCTGCCTTGAGCATGGCATATTCACCACTGACCTGGTAAACGAACGTGGGCGCGCCA
This sequence comes from Nitrosomonas sp. Nm58, assembly GCF_900107335.1. Classification (NCBI taxonomy): domain Bacteria; kingdom Pseudomonadati; phylum Pseudomonadota; class Betaproteobacteria; order Nitrosomonadales; family Nitrosomonadaceae; genus Nitrosomonas; species Nitrosomonas sp. Nm58. Next base: position 44,195 of record NZ_FNPQ01000010.1, read on the forward strand.
AATCTTTCCTTTACCCTGCGCACGATGTCAAGATAAGGCAATCCTGGTTTTATCATGACCATATCGGCTCCTTCTTGCAGATCCAGCCCAACTTCCCATAGTGCTTCGTCCGAGTTGGCCGGATCCATTTGGTAAGTATATTTGTTACCGGAGCGCAGATTAGCTGAAGAACCCACTGCGTCACGGAATGGACCATAAAAACTGGAAGCATATTTTGCTGAATAGGCGAGAATGCGAGTATGAATATACTTATTGTTATCCAATGCAGCACGAATGGCAGCAATCCGTCCATCCATCATATCCGAAGGTGCAACGATGTCTGCTCCCGCTTGCGCGTGGACAAGCGCCTGTTGTTCCAGGACCCTAACTGTTTCATCATTCATCACATAACCACTAGCATCAATCAGTCCATCCTGACCATGACTGGTATAAGGATCGAGTGCAATGTCAGTAATAATCCCTAATTCCGGAAAATTCTTTTTCAATTGACTAACCACTTGAGGTACTATCCCCTCAGGATTGAACGCTTCGTCCGCAGTTAAATTCTTTAATGAAGAATCAATGACTGGAAAAATAGCTATCGCGGGAATACCAAGTTGCAAGCACTTTTCAGCCTGAGGCATGAGCAAATCGATACTTAACCGAACAACGCCAGGCATGGATGTTACTTTCTCTTTTCGTTTTTTCCCATCCAGTATAAAGACAGGATAAATCAAATCGTCTGCTCGCAAATGATTTTCTCGCACTAGGCTGCGGGAAAAATCGTCACGACGCAAACGCCGCATTCTTTTTTGTGGAAATTGACTAATAAATGACATGATTAAAATAAAAATATAATTAACTGGGAACTTACTAGGAAATTCTGTCTCTTATGCATAGACGATGTTTTTTTAATCGTCTCTCGCCTTCCCTCCCTGAGGCGGGGCCTTTGGTATAAGGCGATTCCCCCCGGTTTTTTTCCCCTTTAACCGGGGTTTTTTTCGTCTCTCATTCAATATTATCTTGTTGAATCATTGCACTGCCTGATCTGAACCAATCAGTTAAAATCGTAGTTGCTTCTTCAACGCCACTTGCCAGCATGCTAGAAAAAAGTTGTGCCGTACATTGTGGATATCGTTCAGTTAGAAAACAACTGACTTCTTTCAGTACGCAAGCAGCCTGACTGCGACTTAGTTTATCCGATTTGGTTAATAGAATATGCACCGGCTTTTTCGTTAGAGAAAACCATTCTAGCATCTGCAGATCAAGCTTGGTCATAGGGTGACGTATATCCATAATGAGCACCATACCGTACAGCACTTCACGAGTCTGCAAATAAGTGCTGAGTAGATGCTCCCAATGCTGGCGGATTGCTAAAGGCACTTTGGCATAACCATAACCGGGAAGATCAACCAGAAAATTATCATCCCCAACTCGGAAAAAATTAATATGCTGTGTTCGTCCAGGCGTTTTACTTACATAAGCAAGGCGATCACGTTTGGCAAGTGTATTAATTGCACTGGATTTACCAGCATTAGAACGCCCAGCAAAAGCAACTTCCACACCAGACGCCCGAGGTAGATCCCTCAACTGATTGACGGTAGTATAAAAGCTGATATTCTGAAATAAAAACATACACCTATTCTCTACTGAGTTATTCCAGATTTTTCTTGAGCAATTACCTTTAATCCTTCCAGTACCAAATTATCAACAAATATAGGAAGAGGTATCTTAATATGAGGTAGCAATAAAGTAGCACCGCCACCACTGATAATACAGTCTGGCGTATTACGACCCTGGTTAGCTGAAAGTAGTGTATACATATGGTCTATTGCGCCTATCAATGCGTGAATTACTCCGCTGTGAATGGCATCAGAAGTCATTTTGGGAAAATCTTGGAAATGACCTTCGGTTAACGTTAATAATGCAGTCTTATTCACGAGCGCCTGCTTCATTAAATCAAAGCCAGGCAAAATGATTCCACCTAAAAACTCGCCCCTATCAGAAAGCGTATCTACTGTCATTGCAGTACCTACATTGATAACGAGGCAGCCTTGCCGCCTCATTCTCCACGTAGCGATCAAAGCTGCCCAGCGATCGCTACCCAATTGCGCCGGATTTGAGTAATAGTTCCTGACACCACACTGATAAGCAGTAGCCGAAATCCAATATGGTATTACTTTCCAAATAACGAACAAATTTAATAGCGCCGCTTCAGCTAACGGTCCCGCTACATTGGAAACGATAATAGATGATGGCTCCGGCAACTCCCGCCAAATCTGGTTCAGCAATGCGCGTTGATTCTGAGCGATAATTCCCCGCTTATACCAGTCACTACCATTGTGTAGCCCCCACTTGATAGTAGTATTACCAGAGTCTATAGCTAAAAGATAAGGCATAGGCTTTATTTTAGCCTAATTTACGCAGACTGATTTCACCACCATGAAAACTTTGCTCGCCCGTTAAAGTGCTTACCAGCAACGACCCATCCGATGCCACACCACGCGCCATACCTTGTTCTATAAAGCCATTCGGCAAATGTAACTCAATCAGTTTATTCTCAAAGGCATGATAACGTACCCACTCATCTCTAAATGGTGAAAAACCCTGCCGATCAAAAATATTTAATATTACTGCCAGTTCTCTCAGTAAAACAGCCAATAATTTATTGCGATCAGGAATCTCATGAATAATGGCATAGATGTCTGTCGTTTCTTGATCTATCTTATTCTTAATATGCTCAGGCAACCTTAGATTGATCCCGATACCGATCACTGCAGTAGCCGGTCCAAGCATATCACCTTGTAACTCAATTAACACTCCCCCTAGCTTGATAAAATCAAACAGGAGATCGTTTGGCCATTTTAGAGTCACACCATTGATACCGACTGATGCTAATGTTCGAATGATTGCAACACCTACTGCTAAACTCAACCCGGATAGAAAATTGACACCTCGCTGAAACTGCCATGATAATGAGAAAGTCAGACTGTCTCCTAAGCCTGTATGCCATTGCCGACCGCGACGCCCCCGCCCCCCAGTTTGCAGTTCGGCGGCAATGACACGAATTTTCTCATTATGAGTGCCTTTATCCCTCGTAACGCTATACAGTAATAAACTATTAGTAGATTCAGTAGTCTCTAAAATTTCAATATGAAAGATATCTGCTTCCCTAGCGAGATGCGCCTGAATCACAGTTTTGTCTAACCACTGTACAGGATTAAGCCAGTGATAACCACGGCCTCGAATCTTGTGAAGAACCACGCCTAACCTGTCAAGGCCATATAAAGCATTTGAGATACTCGCACGCGACACGCCCAGAATTCGGGAAAGTTCTGTTCCAGAATGGAATTCGCCATCACTTAATTGTCTTAAAATAGCAAATGTAAGCGATTTCACATTCAGATCTGCGTAAGAATTTACGGGTATTTAAAGCGAGAATAGTTTATGACTAAGTATTCAATCTAAAAATTGATTTTACTTTGAATACTTTTAACCATTGGCGTCCCCAAGGGGATTCGAACCCCTGTACTCACCGTGAAAGGGTGATGTCCTAGGCCTCTAGACGATGGGGACCAGAATATAGTAATAACGGCATTGAGAGAAACTGGTGGAGATAAGCGGGATCGAACCGCTGACCTCTTGCATGCCATGCAAGCGCTCTCCCAGCTGAGCTATACCCCCGACTGAAGGAGAGAGGATTATACTGGTGCACTTGATTATTGTAAAGTTGAAGATCAATCTGGGAAGTTAAATATTTGTTGATTTATTCGTTTCAGCGTCTCTGTCTTTCCGAGCAACTCCAATATCGCATCAATTGAAGGTGTTTGTGCTTCACCTGTAACTACTATACGTAAAGGCATGGCTACCTTTGGTAATTTCACATCAAACGTTGCGGCTGCTTTCTTGATTTCATCCTGAATAACCTGACGGCTCCATTCAATAGATGCAAATTTATTGATTAAATAAAGTAATATCGATTTTGCCTCCTGGTTGAAATGCTGTGCTTTGAGCTCACAAGATGGTTCAAGTGGGCGGAAGAAATAAACGGCTGCATCGGCAAGTTCACTAATTGTACTAACCCTTTCTTTAAGCAAATGAATTACTTTCAATAAATATGGCTCATTAGGTATAACACAATCATCTTTCTCAAGAAATGGTGTGATCAGTTCAGCTATATGAAAATCTTCTTCGTTTTTAAGATAGTGTTGATTAAGCCACATCAGTTTTTCCGGATTAAATTTTGCAGGAGAACGATTTATTGTTGCCAAATCAAACCACTCGATCAACTGATCAGTACTGAATATTTCTTCATCACCATGGGACCACCCAAGTCGTGCGAGGTAATTTACAAAAGCCTTGGGTAAATAGCCTTCCTCGCGATAATGGATCACCGAAACTGCCCCATGTCGCTTAGATAGCCTTTCACCATCGGCACCCAATATCATAGGCACATGTGCATACTGGGGTATGGGTGCGTCAAGTGCTTTAAGGATATTAATTTGACGGGGTGTATTGTTGACATGATCATCGCCACGAATGACATGGCTAATGTTCATATCCAGATCATCCACGATAACACCAAAATTGTATGTAGGTATGCCATCACTTCTCAGCAGGACAAGATCATCAAGCTCACTATTGGCCACCACAATTTTGCCTTTGACTAAATCTTCAAAGACCACATGTCCATCCGTGGGATTCTTAAAGCGTATAACCGGCTTGACCCCAACAGGAGGAGCTTGTTTTGCATCACGCCAACGCCCATCATATCTTGGTTTTAGGCCAGTAGCGCGCTGTTGCTCCCGCAGTAAATCCAACTCCTCTTTGCTAGCATAACAGCGATATGCCAAGTTATTTTGCAACAATTGCTCAGCAACTTCATGATAACGCGCCAGTCTCTGCATTTGATAGAAAGGACCTTCATCATAATCAAGTCCTAACCAAGTCATCCCATCAAGTATAGCTTGCACCGATTGTTGAGTTGACCGCTCAAGATCAGTATCCTCAATTCTTAAAATAAATTTACCACCATGTTTGCGTGCAAATGCCCAAGAAAAAAGGGCCGTTCGAGCCCCCCCAATATGAAGATAGCCGGTAGGGCTAGGAGCAAATCGTGTGCGTACCATTATGAAAATGCTATAAGTAATATCAATTAGAAACTGAACAGTCTACGTCATTCTGCAAAGATAGTGTTCTACTTGGAAATATCTTTTAATTTATATTTCCATTATAAAAAGATCTCTTAGTGAATAAGATCTAACGATCCTTTTTATTCTTTTATTTAATCTCACACTATTTGCTATACTGGACAACTTTAAAAAAACTTCAAAAAACTTCAAAAAACATGAGTGAATACCTTTTTACTTCTGAATCTGTTTCCGAAGGACACCCTGATAAGGTAGCAGATCAAATATCTGATGCAGTTCTAGACGCCATATTGAGTCAGGATAAAAATGCACGGGTGGCCTGTGAAACGATGTGCAGCACAGGATTGATTGTCTTATCAGGTGAAATTACAACACATGCCTCAGTCGATTATAACGTGATCGCGCGTGAAACAGTTAAAAAAATAGGTTATACCAGTTCTGACATTGGCTTTGATTGGAACACCTGCGCTGTACTGACAGCATTCAATAAACAATCACCTGACATTGCACAAGGGGTTAATCGCAGTAAAGAAGAGGAAATGGATCAAGGCGCAGGTGATCAAGGATTAATGTTTGGTTTCGCCTGTGATGAAACACCTCAATTAATGCCGATGCCAATTTACTATGCTCATCGTTTGGTAGAAAAACAATCGCTATTAAGAAAGGATGGACGCCTGCCGTGGTTGCGACCTGATGCCAAATCTCAAGTATCCGTCAGATATATCGATGGCAAGCCGCAGCATATAGATACTGTCGTTATATCGACGCAACATGATCCGGATATCTCTCATGCCACCCTGACTGAAGCGGTTATCGAAGAAATTATAAAGCCAGTCCTTCCCAAGGAAATGTTAGGTGGAAATATTCGGTATCTGATTAATCCTACGGGACGTTTTGTGGTTGGCGGACCTATGGGTGATTGCGGCTTAACAGGTCGTAAGATTATTGTAGATACTTATGGTGGTACCGCCCATCATGGAGGAGGTGCTTTCTCTGGCAAAGATCCCTCCAAGGTAGATCGTTCTGCTGCTTATGCGGTACGTTATGTTGCAAAAAATATCGTAGCGGCTGGCCTTGCTGGCAAATGTGAGGTACAGGTTGCTTACGCCATTGGTGTTGCACGCCCCGTTTCTCTGATGGTTGAAACTTTCGGTACCGGGAAGATCCCTGATGAAGAGCTAGCCAAACTAATAGAACGACATTTTGATTTACGCCCAAGAGCAATTATTCATGAGCTTAATCTGTTACGGCCGATTTATGCAAAAACTGCCGCTTATGGGCATTTTGGCCGGGAAGATGCAGATTTTACTTGGGAAGCAACTGATATCGCCGCACAACTTCGCGCTGATGCTGGAATCTGATTGACTCAATTTCTAGAATAGAATCTATTACTTGAAATTATTATTCCCCATTTGCTTAAGTGCAAGCTTGATTTATTCCCATTTACTGAGGAGCGCTGCAACGGTTATTAATCCGTGAGGCTCAGTTCATGCGGCTAACGAAACAACGGCGCTCGTTCATTTTAGGAGAATTTAACTATGAGCGGCCAGTTTACTGATTATAAAGTTGCTGATATTTCCCTGGCAGACTGGGGAAGAAAAGAAATTGCCATTGCAGAAACAGAAATGCCTGGCTTGATGGCATTGCGCCAAGAATATGCAGATCGGCGGCCCTTGGCTGGTGCACGGATAGCGGGCTCACTGCACATGACAATTCAGACAGCAGTATTGATCGAAACACTCGTTACTTTGGGAGCTGAAGTTCGCTGGGCCTCCTGCAATATTTTTTCAACACAAGACCACGCCGCTGCAGCGATTGCTGCAAAAAATACGCCGGTATTTGCCTATAAAGGTGAATCACTAGAAGATTACTGGGAATATGCTCACCGTATTTTCGAATGGTCAGAAAATGGAAAAATAAGCCATGCTAATATGATTCTGGATGATGGCGGTGATGCAACCTTACTCCTGATCCTTGGCAGTAAGGCCGAAAAAGACCCTTCCGCTATTGAAAATCCTACCAATGACGAAGAGCGTGCACTTTTTGCAGCCATCAAATCACGAATTGACAGTCAGCCTAACTGGTATTCTGAAAAGCTTGCCGGTATCAGAGGAGTCACTGAGGAAACGACTACAGGGGTTCATCGGTTATATGAAATGCAAAAAAAGGGAGCTTTACCGTTCCCTGCTTTCAATGTTAATGATTCAGTGACCAAATCAAAATTTGACAACCTTTACGGTTGCCGAGAATCTTTAGTAGATGGTATCAAGCGTGCAACTGATGTCATGATTGCCGGCAAAATTGCAGTGGTATGTGGCTATGGCGATGTGGGCAAGGGCTGCGCACAATCACTGCGTGGTTTGGGTGCGACTGTCTGGATCACTGAAATCGATCCAATCTGTGCGCTGCAGGCGGCTATGGAAGGCTATCGTGTGGTAACCATGGATGATGCCTGCGATAAGGCAGATATTTTTGTTACCGCAACGGGTAATATTCGCGTGATTCACCATGATCATATGCTCAAAATGAAAGATCAGGCGATTATATGCAATATTGGACATTTTGATTCTGAAATAGATATCGCTTCAATTCAGCCATATCAATGGGAAAATATCAAGCCACAAGTAGATCATGTGATTTTCCCAACAGGCCGCCGAATTATTGTGTTAGCTCAGGGCAGGCTGGTAAACCTAGGCTGCGCGACTGGCCATCCCTCATTTGTCATGTCCAGCTCTTTTACGAATCAAGTATTGGCGCAAATCGAGCTCTGGCAAAATGGAGAAAATTACCAGAAAAAAGTTTATGTGCTTCCTAAGCACCTGGATGAAAAAGTAGCGCGCCTCCATCTTGGAAAATTAGGCGTGAAACTCACCGAGTTAACCGACGAACAAGCGCAATACCTTAATCTGGGTAAAAATGGACCTTACAAACCAGAAACATATCGATATTAACGATGTATCAGAAGCAGGGAAGGTTTGAATAGAATAAAAATTCTTGCTTAAGTAATGCTTTCTATATAGGTAGGTAATATTGCTAAGATAGTGAAACCGATTACCTACCCTCACTTTGTAATAACCATAGATACAATAAGTTGAGATCACAAAAAAATTTTTCGCCCACTTTTAGCTTTGAACTTTTTCCTCCACAAACCCCGGAAGGAGTGGAAAAGTTACGAGCTGCACGTCAACAGCTCGCTCAATTCAAGCCAAAATTTTTCTCAGTCACCTTTGGCGCAGGAGGCTCCACCCGCGACCGCACCTTCGAAACAGTACTCGAAATCCTGGCAGAAGGCCATCCTGTTGCGCCCCATCTTTCCTGTATTGGTTCTACTCGCGAAAATATTTACTCAATCCTAAGCAAGTACCAGGAAAACGGTATTCGCCACATCGTTGCCCTGCGGGGAGATTTGCCTTCCGGGATGGCTCAGTCTGGTGAATTCCGTTATGCAAACGAGCTGATTACATTTATTCGCAAAGAGTTTGGCAATACATTCCACATGGAAGTAGCCGCTTATCCCGAATATCATCCACAAGCCCGTTCTGCCCAGGAAGATTTCAGGAATTTTAAAAACAAAATAGAAGCAGGTGCAGATTCAGTCATTACGCAGTTTTTTTATAATGCAGATGCTTATTTTCATTTTGTTGATATGTGCGAGGCTGCCAACCTGAATGTTCCAATTGTTCCTGGTATTATGCCGATCAACAAATTTTCTCAACTGGTTAGATTCGCAGACACTTGCGGTGCTGAGATTCCTCGCTGGATCAGAAAAAAACTGGAAGGATATGGAGATGATATTGCGTCTATCCACGCTTTTGGACTCGATGTGGTCACTGATTTATGCGAGCGGCTGCTTAAAGCGGGTGCACCGGGACTCCATTTTTATACGCTCAACTCTGCTGTTTTGACCACAAAAATCTGGCAGCGGCTTGGCTTATAGATCATATCGCAACTCTTCTCCAGAATATTCCTGATTTACTTATCTATCTACCTATATAGGAGCTAGGAACTGTGGGAAGAAATACAAATACATAGCTGGATAAAAAGTGACTCTGGAATACGCGATGGCAACGTTGTATTGGCATGATTATGAAACTTTCGGTTCTGACCCGAGATGGGACCGGCCAGCCCAGTTTGCTGGCCTAAGAACCGATGAGGCGCTTAATGAACTCGGTGATCCTCTGGTCATTTATTGCAAACCAGCCAAAGATATTTTGCCCCAGCCAGAGGCCTGCTTACTCACTGGAATTACACCTCAAATGGTGGATAAGCAAGGCTTGCCTGAACCAGAATTTATTGCAAAAATTCACACGGAACTGGCACAGCCGGGGACCTGTAGTCTTGGTTACAATACATTGCGCTTCGATGATGAAGTTACGCGTTTTGCCTTATATCGAAATTTCTACGATCCTTATGCCCGCGAATGGCAGCAGGGAAATTCGCGCTGGGATCTCATCGATTTAGTGCGAATGACTTATGCCTTGAGACCAGAGGGCATTATTTGGCCAAGGCATGATGATGGCAAGCCCAGCTTCCGTCTTGAGGATTTGACAGTGGCCAATGGTATCGATCATGGCTCCGCACATGACGCACTATCGGATGTCAAAGCGACCCTCAAGCTGGCGCGCTTGTTACGTGATAAGCAGCCGCGTCTATATAACTGGCTTTTTCAGCTTCGTAATAAGCATAAAGCAGTTTTGTTATTGGATTTGATTGATCACACTCCTGTCATTCATACTTCCCGTATGTATCCCTCAGAAACAGGTTGCACTACTGTGGTGATGCCGGTAGTTCAGGAGCAGGGAAACGGTAACAGTGTTCTAGTTTATGATCTGCGCCACGATCCCGCTCCTTATTTAGAAATGAGTGTCGAGGAGCTCGCAGAATGTCTGTTCACTCCTCAATCAACATTACCTGCAAGCGTGTCGCGCTTACCGGTCAAATCCGTGAAGATCAACAAATGCCCAGCGCTCGCTCCTCAAAATGTTCTTGATACCCCCACTGCATCACGAATTAGTCTCAATATAGAAGCTTGCAATCAACATTGGCAGTTGTTGCATAAAAATACCGCGTTTATGCAGCGTGTCGCGCTAGCCTATTCCAGTAGGGAATTTGAAGCATCCAGAGATGTAGATCTAGCGCTTTATGACAATTTTTTTAGTGAGCACGATCGCCTCCTCATGACAGAAGTGCGTGATGCCTCGCCTTTGCAGCTGGCACACAATCATTTTGATTTCCAGGATAAGCGGTTGCATGAATTGTTATTTCGATACCGTGCGCGCAATTGGCCCGATACCCTCTCCAAAAATGAGTTACCGCAATGGGAAATCCTCCGCCGCCAACATCTTACAGAAAAGAATTCCGGTAATAGCATTACCTTAACTGAATATGCCGAGAAAATTACCCGTTTGCGTAAAACCTATGCAGAGAATGCTCATCTCTTGGAAATATTAGATTCTATTGAGACATGGGGTAGAGAATTAGCTACAGAAAACAACATACCTTGGGATTGATTAGAAATGAAAGAATAATCCTTCAACTCTGGCAAACTCAATCTTCCTCATGTGGTGTCTCACTCTGCATGAAGCTTAAGTTGTTGCTGTTGGCTAACCACCCAACCACGCTGGATGCCAGTCCTTGGGAAGGCGGGTTAACACACTGAGAGCCCGATCGAATCATCACTGAGGAATATGAATATGCGCTGTTCTTTCATTGAATATTGAAATGATAAAGAACTGAGAAAATCAGCTAAGCCTACCATCTGGTGGATTATAAACCTAGCACGAATCAGGCTATTAGGATTAGTATAGAAATTAATCATGCAAGCAAACTTTAATCTACTTAGAAAAATATGAAAGTATGGCCCGGACAACCTTATCCATTGGGAGCCGTTTATGATGGCTCTGGAACAAACTTCTCAGTATTTTCGGAAACTGCCGAGCGGATCGAGCTGTGCCTTTTCGACGAGAAAGGGAACGAGACGCGAGTTGATCTGCCAGAGGTAACGGGCTATTGCTGGCACGGCTACCTGCCATTCGTCGAACCTGGCCAACGCTACGGCTTTCGCGTTCATGGCCCCTGGGATCCGGCCAACGGTCAATGCTGTAATCCTGCCAAGCTACTGCTCGATCCTTATGCCAAAGCGATCGACGGGCAGGTTCAGTGGAACGAAGCTGTTTTTTTATACCGTTTTAGCAAGGGTCTGGAAGCTCAAAGCAATAGCGATAGCGCACCATTCATGCCACGAAGCGTGGTGCATCAGCCCCATTTTGAATGGAACGGAGATCGCAGACTGCAAATCCCCTGGCATGAGACTGTCATCTATGAGACTCATGTCAAAGGCCTCACTGCCAAACATCCAGAGATTCCGCCTGAGATACGAGGCACTTATGCTGCGCTGGCACACCCGGTAATTATTGATTATTTCAAACAGCTTGGGATCACCGCAGTCGAGCTCATGCCGATCCATTGTTTCATTCACGACAAGCATCTGATAGATCAAGGTTTACGAAATTATTGGGGATACAATTCCATTGGCTACTTCGCGCCTCATAGCGAATATGCATCCCAAAAGCGTCCCGGTGCTGCTGTGGCTGAGTTCAAACAAATGGTCAAAACATTGCATCATGCCGGAATTGAGGTCATTCTGGATGTGGTATACAACCATACAGCAGAGGGGAATCATCTCGGCCCGATACTTTCTTTCAAGGGAATCGATAACGCGTATTATTACCGCCTTTGCGACGATCGATGCTATTACAAAGATTACACCGGCACCGGTAACAGTCTGAATATGCGCAATCCCTTCGTGCTGCAACTCATCATGGATTCCCTGCGCTACTGGATTCTGGAAATGCATGTTGATGGATTCCGTTTCGATCTGGCTGCCACTTTGGCGCGAGAACTGCACGATGTAGACCGCCTCTCAGTATTCTTCAATATCATCCAGCAAGATCCTGTCGTCAGTCAGGTGAAGCTCATCGCTGAGCCTTGGGATGTCGGTGAAGGCGGTTATCAGGTGGGAAACTTTCCTCCAGTATGGACCGAGTGGAATGGTAAATATCGAGACTGCGTACGTGATTTCTGGCGAGGGGAGAATCAAACACTCGGGGAGTTCGCTTCCCGTCTTACCGGCAGTTCCGACCTTTACGAGAAAACTTCCCGCCTGCCATACGCCAGCATCAACTTCGTCACCGCTCATGATGGATTCACTTTAAATGACCTCGTTTCATACAATGAAAAGCATAATGACGTCAACAATGAAAAAAACCATGATGGTGAAAACTACAACCGTTCGTGGAATTGTGGCGTTGAAGGCATGACAGAAGACCTGAAAGTGCTCCAGTTGCGAAATCGCCAGAAACGAAACTTCCTGATCACACTGCTCCTTTCTCAGGGTGTGCCAATGCTGCTGGGAGGAGACGAGATCAGCCGTACGCAGAAAGGTAATAATAATGCCTACTGCCAGGATAATGAGATCTCCTGGTATGACTGGGAAAATGCAGATAAAGACTTGCTTGCTTTTTGTCGGAAGCTCATCGAATATCGCAAAGACCATCCTGTCTTTCGTCGTAGACACTGGTTCCAGGGTCAGCCCATCCATGGAAGCGAGGTAAAGGATATTGCCTGGTTTACGTTAGAAGGCGAGCAGATGTCTGAGAAGCATTGGGGTCTGGGATACGCCAAGTCACTTGGCGTTTTCTTGAATGGCGCAACGATTCCGAATCCCTATCCACGTGGTGAACCGGTAAAAGATGACAACTTTTACGTGATTTTCAATGCACACCATGAAGCGTTGATTTTTACCTTACCCAAGACCAATTGGGGGGCGCTCTGGATTAAGGAATTCGACACTGATATTGGTTGGCTGGAAAATGAGGAAACGCTTAAAGCAGAAAGCCAAATCAAAGTGGAAGACCATTCCGTGGTAGTGTTGCGGCAGATAACCTAGCTAGCCACACCGGTCGGTAGCAGCTAGTTAGGTGGGATAACTTTCGCTTTCGGGCGTTAGTTCACACCCGATTTCTTCGCATAGTATCCCGTTTGTTTCTGTATCCAGGCCGCCACTTTTATCTTTTACTTCCGATAATGTCAGCACCCGCCTCAAAAAGCGATTAAATCGCTATTAGTGATGATGATCGTGATGATTGTCATCACGATGCGTTTCTCCGAACGCCGCATATTGTTCAGCAGTCATGCCAGGAAGTTTGTGAAGAAAAGCAACCGTTGCCCAGATCGCCTCGTCATTGTGCGTGAGCCCCCATGCGGGCATAGCCGTCATTTTGAGACCATTCTTGATTACCCAGAAGTATTTTTTCGAGAGATATAACTTCTCATCTGCATCAGTTACTGGCTCTCTTTTATAGAATACCGGCGCTTGTGGGTAGAGACCCATTGCCAGTTCGGTGGGTTGCTCACCGGGCGCCAAATGGCATTCGGTACACATGGCATGGTAGTGCTTGAAGCCTTTCGCAAGCATATCTGCACTATCAAGCGCTGGAACTTCCAGCTCTTCTGCACGCGCTTTTATTGAGCTTTCACGTACCCACGTAATCATCTTCTCCGTGATCGCCCAATGCTTCTCAGTTGCAGCCATGTTGTAGGCGCCAGAACCTAGCGCGATAAACGTAAGCCCGAGCGCTGCTAGTGCTACGATGACAAGCAATTTCATTTTCATTCCTCCTAAATGGTTATTCAGAACGACTCATGACCGTTTATGCATATAAAGTACCACATTGACTCAAGCTCCGGAAACAAATTACTCTACTTTGCAGCAGGTTGGAGTTGAAAATAAATCATAGCTGAACCAACTCATTCTCTACAATATCGCTTGACAATGATTTATTCTGAGCGCAGCATCTAATCGAAATGTGTGATTAGCCCGAATATTTGATAAATTTAAATTCGCGTGATGATCACGCAGGATTTTGATTAATAGGGAAGTTTTGAAAAGGAGGGGTGTAGTGATTCATACACCCGACTGAGCAAAATCTTTCTTATTAATCAAAAGGCAAGTGAGGACACGTGCCAATTTATGAAATATTCGGGTTAAGACTACTGAATACTGAAATTTCTATCTTTCATGGGTTTTCACTTACTTCATTGCATTCTTCTCTCACGCAATAGGAGAATTTCAAATGAAAACCATTACCATCGAAACCCCTCTCGTTTCCGAATGTAGCGTAACTGAGTGCGCTTATAATCTCGACAGCAACTGCCACGCTCGGGCCATCACCATCGGTGACGGAGTGCATCCCAGTTGTGACACATTTTTCGATAACAGGAATCTTCACACTAAAGCTGCTGTGCGCATGGCAGGGATTGGTGCCTGCAAGATTGAAGCATGCAAGTTCAATGATGACTTTGAATGCATAACTGAAAATATCCGGGTTGGACACAGCAAGGACGAGATTAGCTGCCTGACATTTGCACCGCGCTGATCTCCGAGTACCAAAAAAAGGGATTCGAGCGGCCTTATTAATAGATTCGCATCCCGCATCCATTTGTGGGCTGGGCTTATCAGGCTGTCTGTGCACAGTTCTTTAATGCCCAGGAAGCGGGAAATAGCGTGCGCCTGTAATCTCATTTAAAGCAGGAAATTCAGCATGAAATAAGCTCTCAACTTTTCTCTGCTTCAATCCTAAGAATGGAATCGCGCGAGATGCAAATGCCGCCGCACCTAGACTCACAAAACGATGCCGAGCGATTGCTGGACATCGTGCGCGGCCTTACTCATGAGCTGCGGCCGAATGTACCCGCTACTGGGTACCTTGGTTTGGATCATTCACTGGAGCGCGACTTCGGGCTGGACAGCTTGGCGCGCGTGGAATTACTGAGCCGCATTGAGCGCGAATTGGGTGTGAAGCTGAGTGAGAAAGCATTCGCCGATGCTGAAACGCCACGTGATTTGCTCAAACAGATGGCAAGCACTGTAGCTGCCGAAACGCCTGCTCTGGCTGGAACGCCCGTGTTTGCAGAAAAACAGGTGTACCATCCGCCGGAAACTGCAACCACGCTGACCGAAATACTGGATTGGCATGTCGCAAAGCATGCTGAGCAGGTGCATATCACGCTTTATGATGAAGAAGAGCATACCGAGGACATTACCTATCGCATCCTGCAGGAGCAGGCCAAAGCATTGGCTACCGGTCTGCTGTGCCAGCATGGGTTAAGCTCTGGCGACAAGGTAGCAATCATGCTGCCCACTGGATGTGAATTCTTCGCCGCTTTTTATGGCGCGCTCTATGCTGGCTGTGTGCCGGTACCGTTATACCCGCCAGCGCGTCCTTCGCAAATCGAGGATCACATGCGGCGCATTGCTGGCATCATCGCCAATGCTCAAGCCAGCATTCTTATCACGATTGACCAGGTAAAACCATTGGGACGACTGCTGCGCGCGCAGTGCAAGTCGCTTCGTGCGATTACAACCATAAAGGATTTGTCTGTTCCCGACGCCCCCTCCTCCTTTCCGGAGCTGGGGCCGCAGGACATCGCATTCTTGCAATACACTTCTGGCAGCACCGGCAATCCCAAAGGTGTCGTGCTCACTCACGCCAATCTGCTCGCTAACCTACGGGCGATGGAACATGCTTCGGGCATTACTGCCGCAGATACCTTCGTGTCATGGCTGCCGCTCTATCACGATATGGGATTGATTGGCGCCTGCATGGGCAGCCTCTATGTCGGATTCCGGCTGGTGCTGCTGCCACCACTCTCCTTTCTCGCCCGGCCGGGGCGCTGGTTATGGGCGATCGATCGGCATCGCGCTACCGTTTCAGCGGCTCCCAACTTTGCCTATGAGTTATGCGCCAATAAGCTCGATGATCGCGATCTGAGTGGTCTGGATTTAAGCTGCTGGCGGCTGGCCTATAATGGAGCTGAGCCCATCAGTGCGCGCACGATCGATCATTTCGTTGCGCGCTTCGCTCGCTATGGTTTCAGCCGTACCGCCATGACGCCAGTCTATGGATTGGCGGAATCCTCTGTGGGACTGGCTTTTCCTCCGCTGGAACGCGGGCCGCTGGTTGATCATGTGGATCGCGACGCACTCACCCGTTCGGATATTGCTCGTTGCGCGCAGGCAGACGACCACTATGCGCTGCACATCGTTTCCTGCGGCCTTCCCCTCCCCGGCCACGCGATCCGCATTGTTGACACTGCCGGACGGGTATTGCCCGAACGGACTCAGGGACGCGTGCAATTCTGTGGACCGTCTGCGACCAGCGGTTATTTCCACAACCCCGAAGCGACGGCGCACCTGTTCGATGGACAGTGGCTCAATAGCGGCGATATGGGCTACATTGCGGCTGGAGAGCTTTATCTCACCGGACGCGAAAAGGACATCATCATTCACGGCGGACACAACATTTACCCGCAGGAACTGGAGGAAGCGGTAAGCCAGGTGCGCAGCGTGCGTAAAGGTGGAGTAGCGGTATTCCCGGCCAGTAATGCGCACACTGGTACAGAACGGCTGGTGATACTTGCTGAAACACACGAAAGCAGCGCCATAGAGCGCGACCGGATACTAACCGAAATCAACAACCTGGCCGTCGATTTGGCTGGTATGCCAGCCGATGATATCGTGCTGGCACCGCCGCGTACGGTACTAAAGACCTCCAGCGGCAAGATTCGCCGTGCTGCCTGCCGTGAGCTATACGAGCATGGCGCAATCGGCAGCACCCAGCGTGCGCCGTGGTGGCAAATAGTACGCCTCGGCGGTGCTGCTGCCATCGCGCAAGTTACTCATCTGCTGCGACGCAGCGCCGAGTGGGCATGGGGAGCATGGGCCTGGACGGTTTTTGCTACTATTGTACCCTTTGCCTGGCTACTCATCGTGCTGGCACCCGGGCTTTCACTGCGCCGACGCATCGCCCGAGCGTGCGCGCGCCTGGCGTTTGCGCTGACCGGACTGACGCTGCGGGCAGAAGGCTTGCAGCATCTCAATAACCGCACGCCCGCGATCTTGGTAGCTAATCACGCCAGCTATCTAGACGCGCTCCTGCTTACGGCAATCCTGCCGGCTAAATTCGCCTATGTCGCTAAACAAGAGCTGCAGCGCAATCCGGCCGCCGCCATCCCCCTGCGTCGACTGGGCAGCGCATTTGTTGAACGTTTCGATGACGCACGCGGTATAGAAGACGTACGTAAACTAGAGGAGCGAGTCCGCGCCGGGGAATCCATGGTTTTTTTCCCCGAAGGCACATTTCGGCGTGAAGCCGGACTAATGCCATTCAGATTAGGGGCGTTTCTGACTGCTGCACGATCCGGCACTCCCCTGCTGCCGGTTACCCTGATCGGCACCCGCTCCTTGCTGTGTGCTGGACAGTGGTTCCCCCACCGCAGTGAGCTGAAAGTGCTGATTGATAAACCCGTGCATGTGGCAGGGCATGATTGGCAAGCGGCATTACAACTACAGGGCGCGGCGCGCAGCCAGATACTGGCGCAGCTTAATGAGCCTGACGTCGCTGCCTGATTCAGCAAACCCAAATCATCCAATGATGGTTTTCCGTTAACCCGAATATTTCATAAATTCGCGTGATGATCACGCAGAATTTTGATTAATAGGGAAGTTTTGAGAAAGAGCGGTGTAGTGATTCATACACCCGACTGAGCAAAATCTTTCTTATTAATCAAAAAACAAGTGAGGGCACGTGCCAATTCATGAAATATTCGGGTTAACGCTTATAAACTATTTGCAAATTCCAATTATCTCAAGCGTAACCAGCGATCAATCAAAGATCAATGGTCACCCGCAAAACAGCGGCCAGCAGTACACTGGTTTCAGTCATCTCAATCAATGCTCCCGCCGTATCCCCTGTCATACCATGGATACGCTGCATCATCATAAAGCGCAATACCAGAAACGTCAGAATGGTCGTAAGAAGCAGCCAGAAATAAGCGATGCCCGTAATCTGCAGCAAAAGCAAGGGGGTGGCGGCGACCACAAGCATGTTCAATTTGCGTGGTTGATGAGTGGCCAGGGATGTCCCCAAGCCATGACTGCGTACATAGGGAGTGGTTAAAAACAATAACGGAATCAGCGTTCTGGCCAGTATAGTCGCGCATAATAGGGCAATCCATTCCTGCGCAATAAACAGGCTATGCAGGGCGACAAATTTAAGCAGAATCACCAGCATGATGGCTGCCACACCCACCGGGCCGCAGTTGGGGTCTTTCATGATCGCTAAGGTTTTTTCAGTATTTCCCATGCCGCCAACCCAGGCGTCCGCGCTGTCGGCCAGGCCATCCAGATGCAGCCCGCCAGTGAGCAGAATCCAACCAGTAAGCAGCAGGGCGGCTGCCACCAGCGGGGGGGCGTCACGCAATAACCAGCCCAGCGCAATCAGCAATGCTCCAATCATCAAACCAACCAACGGATAAAACGGCAGGGAATAACCCAAAGTTTTCTCACCGGGTGGAGAAGACAAGTGTACCGGCAATCGGGTAAGGAATTGTAATGCGGCCAGAAAGGGTTGGATCATGCCGAATTATCGCTCTTGAGAGTCAACTGGCAGCCGTTTTCATGCCATTTCGCCTCCACAGCGTGCATGGCAGCATAAGGCACGTCAAATTCCAGCAAGCGTTCCAGTGGCTGCTGCCGGATATGGCACAGCAGCACGCGCATGACGCCGCCATGAGTGATCAACAGGACATTCTGGCCGGCAAACTGAGCCTGAATGTCTTGCCATGCCGCTAGCACGCGCGCCTTAAAATCCAGTAAATGCTCTGCTTGGGGAGGCGGGTTTTCTAACGGATTCTGCCAGAAGCGGGCAAGTGCATCAGCATCAATCCGCATCAGCTCGGCTGCTGTGCGCCCTTCCCATTCGCCGAAATGGATTTCCTGAATGCGTGCGTCCTGGGTGAGTGGAATGGCGCAGCGTTCAGCCAGCGCCTGCGCAAAATGCGCGCAGCGTATCAAGGGCGAAGTGATGATATGTTGCCATCGCCTGGGGGCTCGCTCCACACGCCTCCACATCTGCTGCCACCCAGCCTCGGTCAAAGCATGATCAGAACTGCCGCAATAACGCTCAGCATTTCCGATGTCGCCATGTCTGAGCAAATCAATATACGCTTGGGTAGCCGCCATTTATTGCTTCTTTGTCGAAACCCGGGCTGCAGCAAAAGTCGCCATTTCATTATGCAACGCGCAAGCCAGGCGCAACAGATTGACCGCTACGGCAGCGCCACTGCCTTCACCCAGGCGCATGGCCAGATCGAGCAGCGGGATGGCGTTAAGTGCCTTGAGAACATATGCATGGCCAGCTTCGGCGGATTGGTGCGCATAAATAAACCAGTTTTTACTGCCCGCAAAAATCTGCTCAGCAGCGAGCGCCGCCACGGTGCTGATAAATCCATCAATCAGCAGCGGCAGACCGAGTTGGGCGCCACGGATATAAGCACCCGTTAATGCGGCAATCTCGAATCCACCCACGCGGCGTAATGCTTCCAGAGGTGAGTGAATATGGGAGTGGTGCAATGCCAGCGCTTGTTCGATGACACTGATTTTATGGGTAATTCCTTTGCTATCCAGTCCACTGCCTGCTCCGGCTAGTTGTGTGGGCGATGCATGCAGCAGCAAGCAGGCAAGCGCAGTCGCACTGGTGGTATTGCCGATGCCCATCTCACCCGCTATCAATAACTGCATGTTGTTTGCCCGTGCCTGTTCCGCACAGATACGGCCTGCATTGAGAGCCGCCGCCAGCTGGCCTTCGCTCATCGCGGCGGTGTGCATAAAATTGGCGGTGCCCGCTCCCAGATGATAATGTTTGACACCCGTCAGGAGATCAGTTGAATGCACGGTGCCCAGATTGATGATTTCCAGTTGCGCGCCAAGCGCGCGCGCCAAAACATTAATGGCCGCGCCGCCGGCGGCAAAGTTCCTGATCATCTCGCAAGTGACCGATTGTGGAAAAGCGGAAATGTTCTCTGCAGCAATACCGTGGTCTGCAGCGAATATCGAAATCTGCACCCGTTCAGCGCCAGGTTGCAGGGTATGCTGTAAGGCAGCCAGATGAACCGCAAGGCCTTCCAGACGGCCAAGCGCACCCGGCGGCTTGGTGAGCTGCGCCTGATGCTGCAGCGCTGCCTGGCGGATCTGTTCATTGGGTGCTGCGAGCGGCGCCTTAAGCCAGTCAAGTGCGGTATCGCTAGTCACAAGGATCTCCCTTAAGAGTGTGCGGCAGGCCGGCCACCATCAGAATAACCTGTTCGCATTGCCGGGCAACCAATTGGTGCAACTTACCTGCTTCGTCGCAGTAGCGGCGGCTTAATTCACCCATGGGGATAACCCCCATGTTGGTTTCGTTGCTGACCAGAATAATGCGCCCGGGTAAGCCCGGCAAAACAGATAGCAATGCTGCATACTCATGTTCAAACACGGCGGTATCGGGATGGATCAGCAGATTAGTCAGCCAGAGTGTCAGGCAGTCAACCAGCAGACAGTGATCCTCCATCGCTTGCTGACTCAGTACCGCAGCCAGGTGCAATGGTTCCTCGAGCATCTGCCAGTGAGTAGGACGGTTGGCCCGGTGCAGGGCAATGCGCGCCTGCATTTCAGCATCCTCAATGGTGGCCGTAGCAATATAAGTGATTGGCAAATGGCTCTGCGTCGCCAGACGTTCCGCCAGACGGCTTTTGCCGGAGCGCACCCCACCCAGAATCAGTGTTTTACTATCATTCATGCGGACAAGCCTTGCAGGTTGAGTAACTGAGAGAGTCGGTTGGTGTCCAGGTACTGGTCAACACTATCGGCCAGCCGATTAATGGCGGCATCGCGGACGGCCTGGTAATTGGACGGTTGATTGCTGTCATCCAGACCGGCCCAGTTCAATAATGACGTGCATGCATCAGCAGATTCAAACAGGCCATGCAGATAACTGCCCATAATCAGCCCATCTTCACTGATGGCGCCATCTGGACCCTGTGCCAAATAGACTGCCGGTGGATAGTTTTTCTGGAAGGTGGTCACGCCGTTATGGATTTCATAGCCGGTCACAGTCGCCCCTTTATGGCCAAGTGTTCCCTGCACATTGCGTAATAATTTATCGGGTTGTAATGTCGTGTCCATGTCAAAAAAGGCCAGTCCCTGAGCGCCGCCTGCTTCGCCTTCCAGGCCGTCGGGATCATGGATCCTGTTTCCCAACATCTGAAAACCGCCACAGATGCCAATCAGCTTGCCACCGTAGCGCAGGTGCCGCCGGATGAGCTGTTCCCAGCCCTGTTTGCGCAACCACTCCAGATCGGCGCGCACGCTCTTGGAGCCAGGCAGAATAATCAGGTCTGCCGGTGGGACGGTTTCTCCGGTGCTGATAAATTGCAGCTTGACCTGCGGATGGAGGCGCAGTGGATCAAAGTCAGTGTGGTTACTGATGCGCGGTAGCACTGGCACAATAACCCGTAAGCATTCCTTGTCCGAAGCACCAGCGTCAGGTGTATGCGGCAAGGCATCTTCAGCTTCAAGATGCAATCCATGTAAATAAGGCAGAACACCCAGTACCGGTTTGCCGGTATATTGCTCCAGCCAGTCCAGACCCGGCCGCAATAAGGCTATATCTCCGCGAAAACGATTAATAACAAAGCCCTTGATGCGCGCCTGTTCACTTTCACTGAGGAGCGCCAGTGTACCGACCAGATGGGCAAAAACGCCGCCACGGTCAATATCCGCAATCAGAATCACCGGGCAATCGACTGCTTCGGCAAAACCCATATTGGCAATATCATTGGCGCGCAAATTGATTTCCGCCGGCGAACCAGCCCCTTCCACGATAATCCGGTCGTACTGCGCAGCTAGCCGCGCATGGGATTCAAGCACTGCATTCAGCGCAATTGATTTATAGTTGTGAAAACCAGATGCATCCATATTGGCGATCGCATGACCGTGTATGATGACCTGCGCACTTTTATCCGTGGTGGGTTTCAGTAATACCGGATTCATATCGGTATGAGGCGGCAGACCAGCGGCAAATGCCTGTACCGCCTGGGCACGACCAATTTCCCCACCATCAATGCTGACCACACTGTTCAACGCCATATTCTGCGGCTTGAAAGGCGCAACGCAGATGCCCTGACGTGACAGCCAGCGACACATCGCGGTAACCAGCATGCTTTTGCCGGCATCTGACGTGGTTCCCTGGATCATGAGAGTTTGCGGGTTCATGTATGTTCCGTTAAATTCGAGCCAGCGCCCTGTCTAGCCGCTGCCATTCCGCTTCAGTAGCGGGCAAGCCCAATCGCAGGCTGCCTGGATCACTGAAAAATCGGGTCAGGATACCCTGAAGCGCCAGTTTTTCAAATACATAATGAGCTTCTGCTGAACACACCCATTGAAAAAAGGCAGTACCACCATCGGGTGGGAGATGATGCTGACTCAGCAATGCATGGAAGCGTTGACTGTCCTGCAGCAAACGCTGACGAGCTTTCCCCTGCCAATCATAATCCTGCAGCGCTTGTATGGCTATCCAGCGTGCCGGCGCATTGACCGCCCAGGGGCCAAGCAGGTTATTCAGCGCTACCAGTAATTTTGGGTGGGCGCAGACAAACCCGACGCGTGCGCCAGCCAGCCCAAAGAATTTGCCTAAAGAACGCAGTACAATCAAACCCGGTCTCGATGTGTAGGCGGCAATGCTCAATTCAGGTGTGGCGTCCATAAATGCTTCATCCACAATTAGCCAGCCACCACGTCCGGTAAGTTGCGCATGCCAGTCGAGTAGCCGGGAGATGGGAAATACGTCGCCTGTGGGATTATTGGGATGAATAATGATCAGCACATCGGTATCTAGCAACGCGGCATCTATTTGCTCAGGGGTAACAGCAGAGACCGTATGGTGGTGACGTTTCCATGCGTGCGCATGCTCGGCATAGCCGGGATTCAACACGCTGACACGGGAAGGCGCTCGCAGTTGTGGCAATGCCTGAATAGCCGCTTGTGAACCTGCGACCGGCAAGAGAAAATCGGTTCCATAATAGCGGCAGGCAGTCGCGTTCAGCTCATCCTCCTCCTCAGGCAGTCGCACCCAGGTGGATGCGGGCGGTGTTCTGACAGGCCAGCCATTTGAATTGATGCCGGTGGAAAGATCGAGCCAGTTCTCCAGCGGAATCGCAAAGCGCGTTGCTGCCGCCCGTAGGCGGCCACCGTGATGCAAGGAGCCTGGTTGACTAAGCTGATGATGCAATGTATCCAATGAACCCTTCTCCTGAGCAGATAATAACCAGCCAGAGTAACAGCGAGCGTTTAATCAAATTTAAAGCGCGATCAATGTCGTCGATTCCGGGTACATGCCCTGTTCCTAATAACGGGCGGAATTCCAGTTTGCTGTGATAACAAGCTGGTCCACCGAGTGAAAGGCTTAGACTGCCTGCACCCGCTGCCATGACTGGCCCTGCATTGGGGCTTTTCCAGATGGCTCCTTGCGTTCGCCAGCATGCCAAGGCTTGACGTACTTCACCAGTGAGCGCATAGCTGAGTGCAGTCAGCCGCGCCGGGATAAAGTTCAAACAATCATCCAGCCGTGCTGCCGCCCAGCCAAAATGGCGGTAGCGCTCATTACGATAGCCCCACATGGCATCCAAGGTATTGACCAGGCGATAGGCGATGGCGCCAGGCGCGCCTGCAACGACAAACCAGAAAATGGCACCCAAAATGGCATCATTGCCATTTTCCAAAACGGACTCAATGGTTCCTTGCGTGATGCCGGCACGATCCAGCTCAGCGGTATCGCGGCTCACCATCAAACTCACCTGATGGCGTGCTGCCGCCAGATTATCTGCCAGCAATGCATGCTTTACCTTGCTGGCGTGCATGCCCAGGCTATTCCAGCCAATTGCCAGATATAACACTAAAACGTCAATGGCAACATGCCAGGAGATAAAATTGATACAGGTCGTCAGCAAAATCAATGGAGCAACCATCAGCAGGACGGCCAGGCTACCGTGCAGCCTGGAATCTGCGTAAATAGCGCGCTCAGTCAATTCGGCCAGTTTCCCAAAGCCAACCAGTGGGTGAAAGCGGCGCGGCTCACCCAGCCATGCATCCATGAGCAATGCAGTCAGAACAACCAGGGTGATGTTCATGTTTCGCTGCCGCCCCAAGTGTTGTGGAATACCAATTCGTCCAATGGACGCTCATCTGCCCAGCCTGCCAGTTTTAACATCGGGGCGGGATAGAATGCTGCCACATGACCCAGGCATAAAATAGCGACAGGTTTACTGCCCGCCGGCATATGCAATAATTGGGCAAGTTGTACCGGATCAAATAATGAAACCCAGCCCATGCCCAACCCCTCGGCACGCGCAGCCAACCATAAATTTTGAATGGCGCACGCAACCGAAGCCAGATCCATTTCCGGCAGGGTGCGCCGGCCAAAGATATGCTGTTCACGCTGGTCACCCAAGGCGGCTACAAGAAGTTCTCCGCATTCGCGAATGCCGTCTACTTTCAGGCGCATGAACTCTTCGCCCCGCTCAGCCAGCGCACCGGCTGTACGAATACGCTCTTCTTCTACCAGGGAGGCCAGGGCACTGCGCAGCCGGATATCCGTAATACGAATAAAACGCCATGGCTGCATCAAGCCCACACTGGGCGCTTGATGTGCGGCAGCGAGCAAACGTTTGAACACCATCGGATCAACTGGATCAGGGAGAAAATGGCGCATGTCGCGACGCTCGGCAATCACCCGGTAGACGGCATCCCGTTCTAATTCGTCGAAGGCATGTAGGTTCATGGTGAAAATAAGGCAGCCGTTACAGTTGGGTTTGAAGGCATGTACCAGTGCATATAGGAAGCCGTTAAACGTCCCAAGTGAAATAGTGCTTCAGGCCGGAGCCCTTTTCTTGTGGGTTGTGTCAATGCTGATGGTTGAACGGCCGTTTCCAAAAGTGAATGGTGAAAGGTATGACCGCGTAACTCTCCTTGTGGGAATCTGGCAGAATGCAGGCCTAAATTAACCAGATTTCGCTGCATCGTTGCTTTGCCTGAAAACAGGTTTAGAAAATCAACTGTTTTCCCATGATGATCCGTGAGTGTTGAAAGCAAATAGAGCATGCCGCCACATTCAGCAACAATAGGTTTACCAGCCGCATAATGGGCATGAATGGCTTTGTGTACGCTGAGATTGGCCGCAAGTTTTTCCATATGTAGCTCAGGATAACCGCCAGGCAGATAAAGGCTATCTGCTTCAGGTAGCGAAGTATCGTCAAGCGGTGAGAAAAATTTCAGTTGCGCGCCCATGGCTTGTAGCAGATCCAGATTAGCCTGATAAACAAAACTAAAAGCGGCATCGGTAGCGACTGCAATACGCATTCCTTTGAGCTTTGGCGTTATAGTGGGCAAATTGTCAGGTGCCTTAAAGGTGATAGCAGGCGGCAGCTTGTGTAAGCCGGTCAGAGCTAAGTTTTCAGCTAACTGCTCCAGATATTGATCCAAATAATTGATTTGGTTTGCCTGTACTAGCCCCAGGTGTCGACTGGGTAGTTTTCCATTTATATGGCGTGGGAGTGAGCCAAGCCACGGCAGATATTTGGGCATGCTCTCTTTGAGCATTTCTTCGTGAATAGCGCTTGCAACTTGATTAGCCAATACACCGATAACTTTGCATGCTGGGCGGAAGGTTGCCAGCCCGTGTGCCACAGCACCAAAAGTTTGAGCCATCGCAGTAGCGTCAATTACTGCTAACACTGGAATGCCAAATGCCACAGAAAGATCAGCACTGGATGGCTCGCCATCGAAAAGCCCCATGACGCCCTCGATTAGAATCAGATCTGCAGTAGCAGCAGCCTGATATAAAAGTTGCTGGCAATGTGATTGACCCCCCATCCACAAATCCAGTTGATAAACTGGATGGCCGGATGCTTGCTCCAGAATCATGGGATCAAGAAAATCCGGACCAGCCTTGAATACACGAACCTCTCGCCCTTGATTTCGATGAAACCGGGCGAGTGCAGCAGTAATTGTTGTTTTACCTTGTCCTGATGCTGGAGCCGCAACGAGTAGTGCTGGGCACTGTTTCACAAATCAATCCCTTTTTGCGCCTGAATACCGGCCCGAAAAGCATGCTTGATGTCACGCATTTCGGTTACCGTATCGGCTGCCTCACAAAGCGCTTCGGGAGCGGCACGTCCGGTAATAACCACATGCTGCATGGCCGGACGATTCTTCAAGTCATTCAAAACCGTGGTTAAATCCAGCCAGCCAAATTTAATCGGATAGGTCAGTTCGTCAAGAACAATCACATCCAGTGTCGGATCGCACAGCATCTCACGCACAATGGCCCAGCCGCGTTGCGCCGTTTCGGTATCCCGCGCCAAATCCTGCGTATCCCAGGTAAAACCTTCTCCCAGAACATACCAGATCACATTTTCCTGGCGCCGGAAAAAAGCTTCTTCGCCGGTATCTGAGCGACCCTTGATGAATTGCGCGACACCCACCCGCATACCATGCCCCAGGGCGCGTGCAATCATGCCAAATGCCGAACTGGATTTGCCTTTACCATTACCGGTAAGAACCAGCAATAAGCCTTTTTCCTGATCCGCGCGCGCAATGGCGGCATCAATGACTTCTTTCTTGCGCTGCATGCGCCCACGGTGGCGCTCTGCACGCTCGGAATCTGCCATTTCATTATCTGGTTGTGGTTTGATGCAATGACACGAAGATTCGGTCTCGCGATCGTGTTCGGAATCGACCATTTGGTTATCCCGTTGTGGTGTTGTGTGGATTGAATTGCTGACGTATCAATGCAAAGGCTGCGTGTGTGATTATCGCAATACCCGCATAAAACAGGAATGATTCGATATACATCGGGAAAAAGGTGATCAGTCGCTCACCGAATTCGACCCATGTAGTATCTTCAAAGCGGCCAGAGAAGAAATAAAAGCCGCCACTGGAAAATAATTCGCACAGCGTTAAACCCGCTATCATACTGAGAGAAAGCGGCATCAACGTGCGCCATGTAAATCGATGCTGATTGGCATACCAGCGGCCAGCCAGCCATAATGAAGTATAAGCAGGTAATAAAAATACATAGGCTGGCGTCAGACAGAAACCGCTGGTGCCGCCCCAGGTATAAGCTGCAAAATCAAGTCCCCAGCTGAGCGCCAGAAAGCCCAGTAATGGCCAGGCTGAACGCAAATAAACACCGGCCAGAAAGAAGACTGCCCAGGAAGCACCCGGCAGACTATGCAATGATGCAAAATGATGACCGCGCGTGATCATCATCAGCAATACCAGCGCGAGACCGATACCCATTTGATTGCGAGTGGATAAAATGAACATTTAGTGACTCCTTGTTAAGGTTGATAACGTAAGGTAGCGAAGAAATTACGCCCCGGCTGATTGAAAAATGCTGCTGTTTCATAGTGTTCGTTAAACAGATTCTCGATACGTCCCAGTAGACGCCAGTGTTTGCTCAGTAAATATTCAGCGCGCAGATCGAATTTCACATAGCTGTCAAGCTTGCGCCTATTGCTCAAATCATCAAAGCGTTCGCCTTCAGCAAGAAACATGGCGCCCAACCTGTATCGACCAAATTGGCGATCGATATCCAGGCGAAATGACTGTTCTGCCCGTCTGGGCAATATATTACCCTTATTGAGCCCAGAAGAACGATTTTCCGGATCCAGAAAAGTGAGATTGCCATTTAATTGCCAGCCTTTAATCTGGGTGCTGAGAACAGCTTCCAGTCCACGGATACGCGCCTGATTGATATTAGCCGGTGCACGGATGCTGGCGTCAAACGCAATCAAGTCATCAATGCGGGTTTCATACACATTCAATGCCCAGTTGCCCCAGTCAGCGTTGCCGCGTGCGCCAAATTCAAAACTGCGTGACTCTTCCGGGCGCAGATGGGCATTGCCAAAGCCCGGAAAATAAAGCTCATTAAAGGTAGGCGCTTTAAACGCACTGCCAAAACTGGCCATCAGACGTATTTTGTCGGTGATGGCATAACCCCATCCAGCTCCTCCCGTGACCCGGCTGCCAAATTGCTGATTATCATCATGCCGCAGCGATAACTGCAGGTTATGTGCGGCAAGAGTCGCCTGATGCTGGGCAAACACGCCCCAATTGCTACGCGAGGTCACAGCGTATGCATCTGTGCTGTTGACATGATCATGCTGATAATCCGTACCTACTGTCAGAAGCTGGTTTTTGCCAAAAGATAAATTATTCAGTAAGGAAATGGTATTGCGCTGAGTGTTGAACTTGCTAAAAGGGCTTGAAGGAACATCGTCAATGAAATTTTTGGAATCTTCTCGACTATGGCCACCGATCAAGTTGATCTGCCAGATATCAAAAGGCGAGTAACGCACGGTGCCACCGAAGACCTGCTGAACCATTTTAGTTTTATTAAACTTACTTACAGGAGTTTCATCAAACTTAGATTCATCGAATTCGGCTTTTCCATCAGATTGTAGGAAATTGGCATCGATTTCCAATCCGTTCTGGAAACGATAACCTGCACGAGCAGAACCGGATATATTCTGGTACCCATCCCTGTCCGTGTCTGGTTCTTTGGTACCACAACCCGCGCCACTCGAGCCAGTACAGGCATTAAAACCGCTTGTGCCGATACCGCTTACCATCAGATTAAACCAGCCCTGCTTACTTCCGCCGGAAAGTCCAACCGAACCATTCAGCGTACCGTAGCTACCCCCACCAAAACTAAAATTCGGCTTAATATCAGCGCCATCCCCCTTGCGGGTAAAAATCTGGATCACGCCACCGATTGCTTCGGAACCATAGAGGCTGGAACGCGGGCCGCGCACAATTTCAATGCGTTCAATCTGTTCAATGGGAATATTCTCGAATGCAGTCGTGCCCGATGTGGCCGATCCTACCTTGATGCCATCAATCAATACCAGGACATGATCGGATTCAGTGCCACGCATAAATACTGAAGTATTTTTTCCGGGCCCACCATTATTGGTGATGTTGATACCCGGCACACCGCGGAACAAATCCTCGACTGATCTTGCCTGCTGGCGTTCTATATCCTTGCGCGAAATCACTGTCACCGAAGCGAGCGATGCATCGACTGTCTGTGCAGTGCGTGTTGCTGTAACGATAATAGGCTTTTCTTGATGATCTGTATTGTCAGCCAATACAGTCGTAGCTGCGCCAAGCCATAGCCCAGCCATTGCCGATAGCCGGCATTTTTGCATGATTTCATTCCTCCGCGCACACCCGCGCGTTGTCAGGTTAACAGGTCCGTCTTGCAGAGGAATTCAGTAATAGACAAGCAGATCAGCTTTAACCCGAATATTTCATAAATTCGCGTCATGATCACGCAGGATTTTGATTAATAGGGAAGTTTTGAGAAAGAGGGGTGTAGTGATTCATACACCCGACTGAGCAAAATCTTTCTTATTAATCAAAAGACAAGTGAGGGCACGTGCCAATTTATGAAATATTCGGGTTAATGAAAGCCGATCCGAATGCCGGTTATTGCCCTCCGCAATACCAAAGTATTTAACTTCAGGCCGGTCTCCGGACTCATGAGCGGAATTCATTCCAGATCTGCGCCTTCCCATGTCATCGCACAGTGGCACAATACAGATCGCTAACCCATTTACCGTTGCGGGGGCAGTGCTGGCATTGCCTGAATCATATCAGAGCGCACCAACTTCCCGTTTAACCTTCAAGGTAAAAAAAACCTTGAAGGCACCTGAAGTAAGAGGCGCGCAGACTACAGAATTAAAAAATCAGTGTCAAGTTTTACGGGCAGAGGGCAGTCTGGTGAACTTGTCATTCGAGCCTGAATTTGTCATATACCCGGTCCAAAAACTGTGATCTATTCATCATATTTGTGGAGCTAACAAAGTTTGTTATGATGAAAGCTAAATCGACGCAATTCTATAAAACATAAGGAGATAGCATGCAGCTTGCCGTGTTAGATGTCATTTATGACGTAATATATTGCGTCATTTCGGAGACCTAATTCTAGTTAGACCAAAGAAAATCGGATGCCCGAAAAACGATGGCAAACCTATGAAGAAGTCGCCGCATATCTTCTTAATCAACTTTCTGAACATTTCGGGGTCGGTCGGTTCGAGGGGAAGCAAATCGTCGCTGGTAAGAGCGGAACTGAGTGGGAGATCGATGCGAAGGGCTGCGCGGAAGGCGGTGGCCGAGTAATCGTTGTCGAATGTAAGAGGCATACCAAAAGCGGTATCAGCCAAGCGATCACCGGCTCTCTCGCTTGGACAATTCAAGATGTCGGTGCTGACGGAGGCATACTGGTTTCCCCTCTTGGATTACAAGAGGGAGCGAAAAAAGTCGCCGCCAAAGCCAACATCGTAGAAGTGGTACTGAATCAGGATTCAACAACGACCGACTATATGTTGAGCTTTCTCAATCAGATTCACATTGGAATCTCGGAGACCGTGCACATAACAGAACACCTGCTGATTGAGGTTCGAGACAAGGATGGAAATGTTGTCGATAGACGAGAATACTAGGTCTAACCCTACACTCCAGAGGGATGCTACGCCGACAGGCCGGCTCCGCACCCCTGAGCTTACACGTTAGGGCCCAAGGGTAACTATGACGAACATCGTTATTAAAACAAAGATAGCTCATATAAATATGAGCCCGGTCGGTTTCATTGTTTACGCTGAAAATTTTCTGAGCGCATATAAAAGCTTTGAGCCGGTTGCGCCATTCTGTCCGGCTAAATATTATTTGGTATGTCATTCTCTTGAGTTAGCACTAAAGTCGTACCTTTCGATGAAAGGTGAGCCGACTAAGAACCTTAAATTAGACTTTAAGCATAACCTCCACAGAATCCTACGAAAGTCAAAAGAAATGGGGCTCAACTCGGTCGTCGTGTTATCCGAAGTAGAAGCAGGTGAAATCGAGAAAGCTAATAAATGGTATAACCGAAAGGGCTTTGAATACTTTGACATTCAAAACATTGTTGAGAAAAGAAGCTCGCTGCCTGATTTAGAGGTTCTGTTTGTAATGACAGAAAGAATTATTGGTGTGTTGATGCCTCTATGCTTGGCAGCGGCACAAACGCCCTAACCATACGTTCAAACGGACAATTTAAAGCGGGGCATTTGCTTCGCAAATTTTGTGCCCCGCTTTAAACCACTGCGGTCTACGGCCTCCGTTTTGCCGCTTAACTTGGCATTTGCCTACGAGGAGAAATCGTCGAGGTGACGCTCACGAGTGGTGCGAATGTATGCCTGATGAACAGCTCTGACTTTTCAAGTTATAAGAACGGGCGGCCGCATCGGTGTATCGGAGGGTTGGCGACGAGATCTCGCGTCCGGTTCCAAATCCCGTCTTCCGGTCATACGCGAGGCACCACTTTCTTCGATACCACGCCTCGTTCGTGATCACCCCCGCTCCGGTGCTGGAGACTGGAGATGAAATGTGGCGGAAACATTGTTTTTCTCTAGAAATAGACCATTAACTGCGCACGCGAAAAAAGATATCGGCTTCGTATAGCTTTTACTTAAGCTGCTTTTGCTTAGGCACTTCAATCAACCTGGAAATTTCCTCTTGAAAAATTCTAATTGACAAGAAAATGCTTTTTCATTAACTTTACAAAAAATTTACAAATACATCACAAATAATTAACATAAAAATCACAAATAATTAACAATTTTGTACTTTGTTA
Organism: Nitrosomonas sp. Nm58; assembly: GCF_900107335.1. Lineage (NCBI taxonomy): Bacteria > Pseudomonadati > Pseudomonadota > Betaproteobacteria > Nitrosomonadales > Nitrosomonadaceae > Nitrosomonas > Nitrosomonas sp. Nm58. The sequence continues at coordinate 75,933 of NZ_FNPQ01000010.1, forward strand.
TATGTAATGTTTTAGTTACTGAGGGAGGACGATATGAAAAAAGGAAAGTTTGTTGCCATATGTTATTCTTTGAGTATAGCGGTAGCGTTATTGGTACAGGTGCTGTTTTAATTGTTAGAAATTAAGAGCATTGGGATCAGGCCTTACCCTTACCATTGACACTCGCTGAATTTCTAAAAGTCAAATACCACCAGCTTCACGGCGGTATTTGACCTTAATTAAGTGAGTTGAGTCATCAAGTCCTATTTGATATCAGGGCAATCGACGTAATCATGATGTGCGGTGATAATCACCACACGATTTTCCTGATTTGGCATATTGTCAGAGCCAGCGGCTTCACCCATCGCCTTGACAACTAATTGGTCGGGACTAGCGCCACTCGCCACCAAGCGTTGTATCACCGCATTGGCTCTTTTTTCTGATAACTCCAGGTTGTAATCTGGTTTACCAATAGTGTCCGCCAATGCAGTAACCGTTGCAGTCACATGGGGATGCGCTTTTAACCAACGCCCCACTCTGTTAATGGTTTCATCTTTGGTTTTAAACGGTACAGCACTACCGCTATTAAAGTAGGCAACTGAATGATGAATCTCGCTCGCTCTCGCTTCATGAAGGTTCTGACTATGCACTTCTGTCAGCCATTTGCACATCTCTTTCTCAGATTCCAAACGATGGTGTGCAGCTGATCTAGCGGCATCCAAAGCCTTTTGTTTCTCATCGATGTTCCAGTAGTGACCCTTCTCAAGATGACCCAGGACATTATTGGCTACTTCCAGATCTTTTTCAGACATCTCCTCATGTAACATGGCTTGACCATAGTGACCAGATCTGGCCGCATCAATCTCAGCTTTCAAATCCGCGGTGTCCATTTTAGGCGTGGCACAAGCTGTCAGGAAGAGTACTAAAGCCGCAAGCGGGAGGTAAATATATTTATTCATGATGATATCCTCGTGACTGAATTAGTCGAAACAGGCTTACTCGCCATTATCCAATGGACCGTAAATAGTCCAATAGCCGGGATAATTCAAACCAAAATAGCGGCTATCTTCACTAAAACGATCCCAGACATAGGCTGGCGCGGCAAACTCGTTAGTTGGAATCGGCGAAGTCAAAAACTCAGCACCACCAACCAACGTTCGGCTCACGCCATGTGCAACTCCTCGAACCAAGCCCCAAGTCAAGCCTACAAGTATGTTTTGTTCATAGGAAATATTGATGATATTTTTCGGGATTTCACCGAGCCCGAAGACCATATTAGCCAGACCTTGGCTTAGTTTGTTGGTAAAACCGGTCATATAGTCTTCTGCCTGGGCTGTTGTTGCCATCATCAGTGAACAGGTTAGAACGCAGGTGGCAAGAATTTTATCTTTACTCATGATGAGCTCCTTGTTTTTCAGATTTGATACCAGGCGAGACCATACACACAGGCATGAAAAAACGCGCAGATCCCACTCCAGATTCTTACCTTGATAAAACACATCTACAAATCAGTGCGTTGTACGTGATATAAACGCCCTTTTTTGTCAAGTTCTAATGCTTCATCAGATTATCGAAATATGCCCACTAAATATATACGTGCAAACACGTAGGGAAATTATTACTGAGAATCGATCAGAAAATCCTTTTTTAGGACTCAAATTATGCAATAAATCCAAAGTTTGAATGCATTTTCACCTCATATTTATTGATCTTAGGTCTTCCTCTTCTTTTTGCTAAAACCCTCTGCCCTGTTCGCATTTCAATCTGTTGTTTAAAACGCTCATGACTAACCGACAAACCCCTGTTAATGCAATGCCTTATCTCTTTCTGTCTGCTTTAAATAAATCTCATGAGCAGACAATAAATTACTTTGCATACCCAGTGCATGACATTAATCACTAGGCCAACTATGATCGGCTGGATCTGAAACCATACCAGCTCGAACTGGATTTAACTCGACATAACGATACAATCCCAGCAAATATACTCATCGCACTTCAAAATTAGGCAGCTATACCTTCTCCCGCTGGGAGAAGGCTGGATTAGGGATAATAAAAACCGAATTTTGAAGTGTGATGAGTATAGTATCCAGTCTACACAAGCAAAGTAAATGGACATGATTTGTCATTAATACCCCGGCATGAATAGAAACTTCATACTTTTTTGCCTATTCTTCCAACCATCCGAGATGCGCCAACATATCTTCATCTGAGGCAAAACAGACTTGACGATTATTGCCTCTCTGGATGATATGCTGCGGAACTCCTATAGGTGATACCAGTGTTAATCGCGCCACGTTACTCATAATATCCTTATTAAAGGTCCGATAATTAGAGCATATTTTATTTCACTCCGACTCCAATTACTCTCTGACTCTAATTACTACTAGAGGTGATACCCAATTGAAAAATACATTTTTACCGTGGCTACCGAATGAGACCAAAGCCTACGCCCATCAATGGTTCTTTATGGCAGCATGTGTGTATGCCATCCTGATGGTGCCATTGGCCATGCTGGCCAGGCATGGCTATGGGCCAGAGGCACTGGCTGCGCCAACCGGCCACGCTTTTGAAATGCTGTTTGGTTTCGCCTTGGCTTTGATCGCCGGCTATCTGCTGGGCCCCATGCCTGCACGACGATTAGCTTTTTTCCTGTTTTTTTGGCTGCTGGCACGGGTAATGGGATTGATCGCCTTAGCCAATTGGCTAACTTTGATCAGTAATGCAATGTTTGTCACACTGCTTGCCTGGCATTTACTCCCTCGTCTGTGGGTTGCGAAGAAATGGCGTAATCGTATGTTGGTGCCATTACTCGGTCTGATTTGTGCGATTACGATTGTCATCGCCTGGATTGACCAGCTTGGCCATCACGGCTTACATCGCTATTTGCTGGATGAAAGCGTGCAATTATTCGCCTTGCTAATGCTGTTCATGGGGGGGCGCATGCTGGCGCCTGCCGTGGCCGGAGAATTTTATCGCCAAGGCATGGAGCTTGAAGCAAGGGTTCAGCCGCGTATCGAAGCCGGGTTGATTGTGACGGTCACAGCGGCTTTCGTGCTTGCTCCGATAGCGGCTTCAGCATCAGGCTTTTTACTGATCATGAGTGGGGCTTTGGCGGGTATTCGTCTGATTCGCTGGCAATTGTGGCATTGCCTGGCGCGGCCTGATCTAATCTGTCTTGGGGTGGGCTACGGTTGGTTGGCGCTGGGACTCGTGCTGCTGGGTTGGGTAAAGCTGAATGGGGGCGATTATTTTAGCACGGCGGTTCATGCGATCACGGTGGGTGCATTAGGCACACTCTCTGCAAATGTTATCGTTCGTGTGACACTGCTGCATGTGAAGCAATATCCTTCACGGATACCGCAGATCGTAGCGATGACCGGGATCATGACCGTTGCCGCAATTACACGCATTGGCGCGGATTTTAGTACACATCGAGAAATGTTATTGGCTGCAGCCGCAGTAGCCTGGAGCGCGAGCTTTCTGTCTGTTCTATTTGTTTTGCTGGATTGCCTAATTAACACGCCACGTCGCAAATCCACATAGGTGTGCCCAAATTTCAGTGTACGAGTCGGTCTATGCAAATGCAGCAGTCAATGCCAATGCTTGATTGCATTAATTCGATCAATATTTTCAGAATTAACGCGAATATCCTCAAATATAATCAGTCTAATTTTTGCAAATAAGCACTGGCATCAGTGTTATCCGTTCCAGTGAAGCTCACTGTTTAAGTACCGGCAGCCGCATAGCTGCCACTGGGACTCTGCTGCGAAGCGCCACCTTCAAAGCCCCAATTCCAGCCACTGATGGAACCCTCGCTATCCGAGCTTCCATCAGTAAAGTTGCACGTCAAACCGGTACACCCCGCGCTCAATGCAGCAACAGGAAGGTTGCTAGCTGGGGCTTCTCATCCACCACTTCCAGCAGCTTGCGATACTTCCCAAGAAAGCGCATTCGACCAGCTATAAAAACTGCTCGCTGCCTTAAAGCCTGATAAGCGAACCCGAAGCTCCCCTTGTGCGGAAATATATTTAGATACATCGGCATTGATTACCCAAGATACGGATACGTCCTCTTCATTGCCAACGGTAGAGGTATTGACAAGTTCCCAGACTTGGCCTTGAAAATTGTACACATAAAAGCTTTGGCTTACGCCAGCTTGGCTATATTGCCCACTATGAGTTACTTTAATCTGCGCGACATTACCAGGAGATTCCGAGATCGTTGTCGTCGCATACCAATCGATTCCCTGACCACCTGATGCTGCAGCGGTCAAGATATCGTAGGTATCATTGTCCACCACCTTAAAGCTTTCCATAGTTCCCCAATCATAGGCTCCTGTGGTAACGGTCACATTCTTGGGATAATAGATCACAGGGGCAGCAGGCGTTGGGTTCGCCGGTGGCGGGTTGCTAACAGTGACATTCTGTGAGCTAGTGGCGCTAGTACCATTATTATCAGTAACAGTGAGCGTTACCGGGTAAGTGCCGGCAGCAGCATAGGTGTAACTGGGGTTCTGCTGTGAGGAAGTAGCGCCACTCCCAAAGTTCCAATTCCAACCGGTAATGGAACCATCACTATCCGAGCTTCCATCGGTAAAATTGCACGTCAAACCGGTACACCCCACGCTAAACGCGGCAACAGGGGAATTGTTAACTGGCGTTCCTCCTCCACTACTTCCCCCCCCACCGCCAGCGGCTTGCGATACTTCCCAAGATAACGCACTCGACCAGCTATAAAAACTGCTCGCTGCCTTAAAGCCTGATAAGCGGACCCGAAGCTCGCCTTGTGCGGAGATATATTTGGATACTCCAGCGTCGATTACCCAAGATACGGGTACGTCCTCTTCATTGCCAACAGTAGAGGTATTGGCAAGTTCCCAGACCTGATCCTGAAAATTGTATACATAAAAGCTTTGGCTTACGCCGGCTTGGCTGTATTGACCACTATGCGTCACTTTAATCTGCACGACGCTACCAGGAGATTCTGAGATCGTCGTCGTCGCATACCAATCGATTCCCTGACCACCTGATGCTGCAGCGCTCAGGATGTCGTAGGTGTTATTGTCCACCGCCTTAAAGCTTTCCATAGTCCCCCAATCATACATCCCTGTGGTAACGGTCACATTTTTGGGATAATAGATCACAGGAGCAGCAGGCGTTGGATTCGGCGGTGGCGGATTGTCGACATTACCGCATATTGGATAAGATGCAGGCGGGCAAATGCCACACATTTGAATGTATTCTGGCGAGTTGGTAGGAAGAGAATTACAAATTGCCGGCCTCACTGTGTGATTCTGCGAGCTAGTTGTGCTGGCACCATTGTTGTCAGTGACAGTAAGAGCTACCGGATAAGTGCCGCCAGCAGCAAAAGTGTGGCTGGGGCTCTGCTGGGAAGAAGTGGTGCCGTCGCCAAAGTCCCAGCTCCAGGCAACAATAGAACCATCGCTATCCGAACTAGTATCAGTAAAATTGCACGTTAGGTCGGTGCACGCCGTGCTGAACGCTGCAACTGGAGGATTGTTAGTTGGCGTTCCTCCCCCACTGCTTCCATCACTATAACTGACAACCACTAACGCATATCGGTTTAACGCTACATTAAAGCTGACTTGCTGATTTGACGTTGTAAAATCCAAGGGATTCAATGTAAGCATACTAAGTAAGTCTGGCGCAGTTACGGCTACACCAGTTACTTGCTTGCCATCTGGAATCTTGAGATTTACTGAAAAAGTGGTTGGTACTGATGTAAAAGAGCCATCGACACCAATAAAATTCACAAATTGCAGAATCGTCTGATTGCCAAGCTGAGACAACTCGAAATGAACGCGGCGGTCAGCATTGGTTGTCAAGGGAATCGTACTGGTTGCCTGAATGGCGCCCGATAATTTCTGAAGTGCTGATGCATCGTTGGAAACAAAATAGTTTTTGCCCAATGTTGCGGAATAGAAAAGTACGCTACCCGCACCAAACGTGTTTTGCTTCTCAGCAGGAAGCGGGCCGCCCTTGCTAAACCCCAGCAGATCAGCCAGCGCGTATTCAGCACGCGCCGTCCCATACTGATCCAGGCCGGTGGGATTGGCACCGGTAATAATCAGCTTTCCGCCGTTCTGGACATACTGCCGCAGGATAGCCGCTTCGCTATCAGAAATCGCTTGAACACCCGGCAAAATCACTGTCTCATAGGGTAATAATTCTGCTGAATCAGCCGGATTGACGACACTCTCAAAAGGAATATGTTGATGCACCAGCATTTTAACCACACCGCGGAATTCGGCCAGATACTGCCGCTCGTATGCGCTGTCTTTCGGGTCTGCGGCCCACCAGAGCGAGTCACCGCCATCTTGCCAGGTAACAAACATTCCCAGTCCCTGAGCCTGATCCACATAGTCCCGGCTTGGAGACGAGTAAAGAACCGCAACCCGTGCGGCAGTTTGAGCCTCAAACAAATAGGGCGTGTTCTGCCGAGCCCAGTCGAACATGCGGGTTCGGAAATCGACGCCTACGGTCGTCGTCATCTCTGGTATCTGTAATTCATAAGGATTGTTCCCAGTTGACAACGCTTGAGCCATCACCAATTCTGCATCATCGGCCTGCTTGCCATAGCTGAATACCCATGATGGCTTCTTGCCCGAAGCTGCACGGGTATACTTATATGCCGAAATAAAAGAGATCCAATCATCCTCAAGCGCGTTGCGCATGCCGACATTATTACTCATCGTGTCCACTTCCCAAACATGGGTCAGCCCCTCTATATGTTTGAGATAACTACCGTCCAGACCATATATTGTCGCACCGTTATAGTCGGTAGGAAGTGTTTCGGCAAAAATAGGAAATTCAGGGTTTACTGAACGGGCCGCTGCTGTCACATCGCGCAGGAATCGAGCAAGCTCCTCATGACGCCAGGCAATCCAACGGCGCCAGCCAGGATCATTCCAATCCTCAGCCACTGGTATAGTAAAACCCGTGTCCACTTCGAACTTGGCCACGGCATCAGGATTAAAGTCGCTCCACTTAGTCGGGCCAAAATCGGCGTATATGGGGACATCAACCCAGAGTCCATCGATGCCGGTTGCAGCTATCTTGCGCACACGCTCGAAGAAATAGCTTCGATAGCCGGGTGAGCTGGGTGACATCCAGGCACTTTCATCATTCGCGGCAACCCAGAAAACTTGACCGCTGCCACCATAAAAAACATTAGGTATCCCACCCAAACCGATTTGTACCCAATCCGGATGTTCCCTGGCCATGGTTTGTTCAATATTCTTGCCGTTGACCGTAATCACTTCTAAGCTGGGGTAATACCAGACTACTTTTAAACCCTGCGCATGTGCTGCGGCTGCGAAGCTTCGCATGAGAGCAAGTTCCTGCTCAAATTCGGCATCAGTTAAATAGTTTGAAAGATCAGAGTCGGCCTCGATGACGGTAACTTTCTGGGCCACCATATTCGAGATGACCTGATCCATCTCTTGTGCTGTCATTCCTATAAATACAGCGGCGCCACCAAGCTTAGCGGTTTTGGCCCAACTACTGAATGCAGCAGGCTCCGCCGCTAGGGCAGTATTAGCTAGGCTGAATGGGTTTATTTGCGAGGGGGAAAATATGGCTGACAACGTGAAGATAAAAAAAACTGCTAATCCTCTCAGACTAATGCACCTTCTTTTCTTAACATACATTTTAACCTCCATCAGTAATGAATAATTATTTGCTAATCGTCGTACCTATAAAACCTCAGCCCCCCCTCTTACTCAGATTGCAAGCGATAGCCTGATCGAAATGCATCTTAGATGCCACCCATCAAAAAAAATATAAGTAAAACACTTAATTTCAACTAAGCAATTTTCTTAAGAATATGAATTAATTGTGAAATATTTTCAGAAACTCAATTTGGCATGTAAATACACCAAGCATGAGTAAATTTCTTTAGAAAATTTACTCATGCTCACGATTTATTCAGAAACACAGCGATACCAAGGAAAAGCACCATATCAAACCGGCAGACCGACTGACGGCAATGCTCACCGATATCGTGAATTTGCGTGATGGCAGCGACCGGTCATTCTGATTTATTGATCAGATCTTGACGCCTACAAGTACTATTCTCTGTGACGTGCCTCAGTGATGGTTGATAGAATCTTCAGTCTGACCTACGATGCCGTTAGGCAGAAGAGTCCAATCCTCTCAAGAAACACAATATATCCACATGATTAGTTGAATGATTTTTTAAGTTGATTGAGGAGCGGGAACGAGTTGCATACCAAGTTTTTCAGCGC
>NZ_FNPQ01000006.1:0-101372 GCF_900107335.1 Nitrosomonas sp. Nm58
GGAAAATCAAATCACAATAAACTACAATCCTCTTTCACAGGTCGAAACTCTCTCGGCTCAGTGAAAAAAATGTCCGTCAAAATGGGGCAACTCCATACAGCTTTGCTAGAGATATTCTCCTCGGCAAATAATTAATCTCGGAATTACTCTCGTTGCGATGCTATTTGCACTCGCGCAAAAAGTATTCGATACTTTCGATGAGCATATTTAGAAGGACTCGACCGCAGCGCGCAGCCCCTTTAAATTCATCATCATTTGCTTCTTGATCCGTTCGCGGCCAAGGTTACGTTTTAAACGACTGCCTAGGCCGGTAATTTGATCAGTGGAAGTCCGGTGCGTATAAAACACGATGGAGCCATCACGGTACGGCAGGCAACCAACCATCAGATCGCTAGAGTTGTAGGAGTGTCCAACAAAAAACTGCCTGGTGACAATCAATGGGCCAGCCTCGGATGCGAGCAGGATACGGTGGCTGAGAATGGCCGTAGGTCGCTTTTCCACTTCCCGGTTAAGCCAAAAGAATCGTTCCTCGGCACTAGGCGGCAATGAGGTTGGATAATTTAACCAGACTTGTTGTAAAGCTGGGGAAAGACGCGCCAGTAATTTGCTGTCAGCAGCTGCAAGACGTAATTCCTCTGCAGGACTGGCGTTTGCTCTGTGGCGCGCGTAAGATGCGATTCCAGCCAGACCCTGCTTGCGGTAAGCTTGCCAGCGCTGCACTAAAATCTGCTGATAATGCTGCGATACGCTTGCAACCAGAGTAGCTTCATCGGCATCGGCCAATTTCTCCCTGAGCGGCGCAAAGCTGTTGATTTCCTCGGCAGACAAATTAAATTGATCACCTGGTACAGCAGCGAGCAAATTCCGAACCTCATCCCTCTGCTTAACCGTAAAAGCAAACCCTTTGAAGGCATCTATGCCGGATTGTGGAGGAATCTCACCCAGTGCATAGACATCCGGATCAATCGTTGCAAAATCACCCCTCTTGAAGAAAGCTGCGAGTTTCGCCGGTGATGATGGAATATACATGCCCAGCCCTATCGCCAATTCCTTCTGGGTTGTCTTACTCATTTTAAAAGTAACGATCTTGCCTCGCTCCAGGTCAGCTATTTTATTCTGACTCAACTTGAGCATGGCAATGATATTCTCAGCAGTGGGCGTGGAAGCTGCGATTTCCGTAGCACACAATAACAGCATCTGCACTAGAAAAAGCCAGGAAAATTTAACGCACATGGGATAGCTATTGGCACGCTTGCTCATTCATACCTCCTTATACTCAGCATAAGTTGTGAATTCGCGGTTTCGGGTTACCTATCCTCTCGTCCCAACTTTGTTAAAGTATATTCAGAAATATAGGCTATATCACCGCGCAAGCGAAACGGTATCCAGCTGATTGGATTAGACAAATACTTTTGGTAAAAGTACCCGGAAAGGTCGAGAAGAGAATAAATGTGGGTAAAAGATATTTGCCACGATTGGGAGCAGAAAACACCTGGTCGATGATTTACTTATATGAATGTTGGATCAATCGACAGCCAGAACGGCCATTAGCGAGACAGTACAACTGCTCAATAATTCAGAAGCACTATCGCGTGCTCGCAAGTTTGTTTAGAAAGATACCATGCTCTGGTATCAGCAATCGGTTTATTTACCACTATTTAAGATCGCCAGTATTTATGCGTCATGTAGATACGGATACGAAAATAAAAGGGAGTAGCCTAACCTACAATTAATGATGATCTCTTTCAGCATATATTTCCGCTTCCACACTCTCCGAACAACGCCGCATCGTTGCCACAATCGGCCCGCTCATGGTCCATTGCGATGAACTGGAGAAATTGCGCGCCGAACCGAGCAGAAGCGACGGCTGTGCATATGTTCCACTCAGGTACTTGCTGGAGGCTGTTTCGTCATTCCCGCACAGGTGGGAATACCGCGCGATATCCCACTTTGCCGGCCAAGGAAGAGGTAATAAATTGGGTGCAGATATCACGTTCAGAGAGTTGCTTTTTATTCATTGCTCAACTGTCTTGCCTCCTTTCCCAGCTACGATGCAGACTGCTTATTAGCCGCGATGAGCTGTGGCGTTAAATGAGGGGCGATAATTTGCAGTAGCTGGACAAAGATCTTGGGATTGCCTGCGACGACCTGTCCGCTCTTCATGTAGTTTTCATTTCCCTCCAGATCGCTGACCATGCCCCCTGCCTCGAGAATCAGCAGACAGCCTGCGGCAATATCCCATGGAGACAAGCCGATTTCCCAGAAACCGTCGTAGCGCCCGGCTGCAACATACGCCAAATCCAATGCAGCAGAGCCAGGGCGGCGAATGCCAGCCGTTTTGGGGATGATATCCTTGAACATGCCGAGATAAGCTTCCAGAAAGGAAAGATCACGGAATGGAATACCGGTACCGATCAGTGAGTCCGCCAGTTGGGCGCGCTTACTGACGCGTATGCGTTGATCATTGAGATAGGCGCCACGTCCACGGCTCGCGGTGAACAATTCATTGCTGACCGGATCGTATACCACCGCCTGCGACAGAATGCCTCGATGTAATAACGCAATTGATACCGCATATTTAGGGAAACCATGCAGAAAATTGGTGGTACCATCCAGCGGATCGATAATCCACTGATAATCTGACTTTTTGGGGTCTCCGCGATTACCGCTTTCTTCTGCTAGAATCGAATGCGTAGGATAAGCATCCAGCAATACTTTGATGATGGCTTCTTCAGCCGCACCATCTACTTCACTGACAAAATCACTGTGCGATTTGCGCGAAACATTCAGAATGTCGAGGTTTCGTGAAGCCTGATTGATAATACTGCCTGCACGGCGCGCGGCTTTGACCGCGATGGTAAGCATTGGATGCATTTTATAAGACCAAGAAATATAAAGAATTAATTGAAAAGCGTAATTTTAATATGAATCTCCTCTGCCCGCTCGATAATGTCCGGATTGTGTTAAGCCATACCAGCCACCCCGGCAATATTGGGGCGGCCGCAAGAGCGATGAAAACGATGGGATTAGGCGCACTGTACCTGGTCAATCCCAAATCCTTTCCGGACAATGAAGCGGATGTCCGTGCCAGCAATGCTCGGGACATCCTCGAACGAACGCATGTGTTAGGCAGCCTTGAAGAAGCGCTGCATGATACTGTGCTGGCCGTAGCAATGACCGCCCGTCCGCGTGATCTATCCAGCCGGACTCTTGACGCCAGGCTGGCTGCGAAGGAACTGCTTGAGCATGCAGCACAATCTCCGGTTGCATTGGTTTTTGGCAGGGAAAGCTCCGGGCTGACTACAACTGAAATCAGCAAGTGTCAGCTCACGGTGCATATACCGACTAACCCTGATTATTCTTCTCTCAATCTGGCTGCTGCGGTGCAAATCATGGCCTATGAGCTGCGCATGGCGTTCACCGAAACAATTACTGGGCAATCATTCGCTCAACCTCCCGTGCAGTCAACGCTACAGACAACCAGACAGCTCGCCAGCTTCCACGAGATCGAGTTGTTTTATCGCCATCTGGAACAAGCCATGATCGATAGTGAATTTCTCGATCCCAAGCAACCTAAACGACTCATGCAGCGAATACGTCGTATGTTCGCGCGCGCTCACTTGGAAAAAGAAGAAGTGAACATCTTGCGCGGTATACTCAGCGCATTGGAGAAGCATCGCTCAAGGTAAGTTTTTTCGTTTGGATTGACTTAACCAGGTTATTTAGCGATGATTGCTGTTGATGCTTCTTCACTTACCTCTGTTTAAAAAAGGAATGATCATGACAACTAATACAATTTTCAAGCATAAAGTTAATACCATTATCAGTAACAAACATTTATTGAAACATCCTTTTTACATTGCCTGGACCGAAGGCAAACTGACCAAAGAACAATTACGGCATTATGCAGAACAATATTTTTATAATGTGCTGGCTGAGCCTACCTATTTGAGCGCCGTGCATTTCAACACACCGCACATTCATGCCGAAACCAATAGCGGTGATATCAGTGTGCGCCAGGAAATACTCAAAAACCTGATCGACGAAGAACATGGTGATGGTAATCATCCGGCTTTATGGAAAGCGTTTGCATTTGCCCTGGGCGCGGACGATAAAAGCCTGGCCAATGCAGCCGCACTGCCTGAAACAGAAAATCTGGTGTCGACCTTCCGTGACATTTGCTTGAATCAGCCTTTCTATGCAGGTCTCGCAGCACTGCACGCATTTGAGTCGCAAGTCCCCGATATCGCTGCAGTAAAAATTGATGGACTGGCTCGGTTCTACGGTATGGACAATCCGGAGGATTATGAATTCTTTTCGGTTCACCAGAAAGCAGATATTTATCACTCACAAGCCGAATGGGCGATTATCGAGCGATTTGCTGATACCCCCGCAAAGCAGGCTGAAGTGCTCGCTGCTACCCAGCGTGCATGCGATGCGCTATGGAAGTTCCTGGATGGTATTCATGAAACCTATTGCGCCAATCTGAGCTGCGATAAAGAAACTGTTGTCACTCTGCATTAATTAAACATACTGGTGGATAACATCCTGTTATCCACCAGTATTCTCAAAACCCCACTTCTGCCGCCTTCATTCCAATGGAATGATCCCTTCTAAAGTCGCAAAGCATCGATTCCGGCTGGTGGTTAAAAAATCCTGGAAATACGGAAGGGAAGCGATTTCTTTGCGCGTCGTCACGAATAAGTCGCTCCATAGCCCGTTAACACCGATGCGTCTGGCGATGACATAATCATAATCGACATAGCTCTTGATCCCCCAATTGGGTAATGCCGCGATACCGCGGCGGCTGGCTACCAACTGCAAGATAGCCACAGTCAACTCCGCTGTCCGCCGTTGCCATGGTATACCCGCGGGCATCAGCACCTTGCTGATCAGATCGATACGTTCTTCCGGTACTGGGTAGGTAATGAGGGTCATATTGGTAAAATCTACCACATCCAGAACGCGCTTCTTTCCTAGCTCATGACCTGGCGCAAGTACTGCCAGAATCTCGAAGCGAAACAATGGATGATGAATGAGACCTCGCTGAAGTTTATTTTCTGAGCCAATGACAATATCCGCCTCTCCCTGTTTGAGCAGCTTGATAGGGTCAGCGTGAAATCCGGACACCAGATCCAACTCTACCTCCGGCCAATGCTCGCGAAATGTGTCCATGATCGGCATCAACCAGTCAAAACAGGTATGGCATTCCAGCGCGATACGTAAATTCCCTGTGGTTCGCTGCGAAAGCCTAGCGAGATCCCGCTCTGCCGCCTGCACCTCCATAATAACTTTTTCTGCTAATCGAACAAGGCGCTTCCCTGCATCAGTCAGTTGGATGGCATGTCCCTGACGCTGAATCAGCGGCAACTGATAATAATCCTGTAATGCCTTGATTTGATGAGAAAGCGCCGATTGGGTGAGATGCACGCGCTTAGCAGCGAGCGATACGCTGCCGGTTTCCTGCAACGCTGTCAAAGTACGAAGATGGCGTAATTCAAGCATATATGAATATTATTCATTCTTATAACAGAAACTTTCATTTGATTCATAGTTTAGCATGTCACACAATCATTATTCTCTTCAATTCAATAGAAAAAATAATCATGGCTTTGACACATAATCTGGGATTCCCACGGATAGGCGCACACCGGGAATTGAAACGTGCTCTTGAAGCATACTGGCACCAGGATATCGATGCCGGGCAATTACAAAAGCAAGCGCAAGCGATACGCGAAAGAAACTGGCTGGTACAAAAGGAAAAGGGTATCGATCTGATTCCTGTAGGTGATTTTGCACTCTATGATCATATGCTCAATATGACCGCATTGCTTGGAGCAGTGCCGGAACGTTTCAATTCAAGTCAGCATGAAACGCCGCTCGACGTGTATTTCGCCATGGCGCGCGGCGCATCTCATCAGTCAGCGATGGAAATGACCAAGTGGTTTAATACCAACTATCACTATATCGTTCCAGAATTTAACAGGCACACTCAATTTCATATTGCCTCAGAACAACTGTTTAATGAAATCACTGAGGCCAAAACCCTGGGGATTTCTCCCAAAGTGGTATTGATCGGACCACTAACCTATTTATTTCTGGGCAAGGAGACAGAACCAGATTTTAACCGCCTGGATTTGCTACCCCGCCTGCTGCCAGCTTATCGCGATATTTTGGCTAGAATTGCCTCGTCGGGCGTACAGTGGGTCCAGATGGATGAGCCATTTTTGACATTCGATCTGGAGGAAATCTGGTTAACAAAACTGAATGAAGCCTATACAGCGCTGCAAGGAAGCGGCACACAATTGCTGTTGACGACTTATTTTGGCGCGGTTGATAACCATGCGGAAAAACTCAAAGCCTTACCAGTGGATGGCTTACATATCGATTTATGCCGCGCGCCGCATCAGCTTACTACATTTCTTAGCGATTACCCCACCAATAAAATCCTGTCACTTGGAATAATCGATGGACGCAATGTATGGCGTGCCGATCTATCCCAGGCGCTGGCAACCTTGTCGCAGACGCAATCGATTTTAGGTGAGCGATTATGGATTGCACCCAGTTGCTCGCTATTGCATTCTCCAGTGGATCTCGATCTGGAAACCCGACTGGATGGTGAAATCAAGAACTGGCTCGCTTTCTCGGTGCAAAAGCTCAATGAAATCGCGATTCTCGGTCGTGGCCTGAATAAGGGAGAAGCATCGATCGGGTCATTTCTAGAAGCTTCCTCTCAGGCAAAACAAACAAGACAGCAATCTAACCGGATACATAATCCAGTCGTACAAGAACGACTGAAAAGGCTGACATCTCATGACTGCCAGCGTCACCATCCCTTTGCCCAACGGCAGTCGCTACAACATCAGCATTTTCAGTTACCGTTGCTGCCCACAACCACTATTGGCTCGTTTCCTCAGACAGCTGAGATTCGTAAGGCGCGCGCAGCTTTCAAGAAAGGTGAGCTTACTCATGTCGAATACCTTGAGATTATGCGCATTGAAATTCAGGATGTCATCAAGAAGCAGGAAGAAATAGGGCTTGATGTGCTCGTGCACGGTGAAGCCGAACGCAACGATATGGTTGAATATTTTGGAGAGCAGTTGTGGGGATATGCTTTTACTGAAAATGGCTGGGTACAAAGCTACGGCTCCCGTTGTGTCAAGCCCCCTATTCTCTATGGTGATATTTACCGCCCGGAAGCTATGACGGTCAACTGGATCAGCTATGCCCAGAGTCTAACCAGCAAGCCGGTCAAAGGCATGCTGACTGGCCCGGTGACCATGCTGATGTGGTCGTTCGTACGCGACGATCAGCCCTATTCAGAAACTGCATTGCAGCTTGCACTGGCCATTCGCGATGAAGTGAAAGATTTGGAACAGGCAGGAATTGGCATGATTCAGATCGATGAACCTGCCTTTCGCGAGGGACTCCCTCTGAAAAAAGCTGACTGGTCTGAATATCTGCAATGGGCAGTCAAAGCGTTTCGTGTCGCGAGCTCAAGCGTAAAGGATGAAACACAGATTCATACTCATATGTGCTATTCGGAATTCAACGACATTTTGCCAGCCATCTCGGAAATGGATGCAGACGTGATTACCATTGAAACGTCACGTTCACGCATGGAATTGCTGGATGCATTCGTACAGTTCGCTTATCCCAATGAAATCGGCCCTGGTGTGTATGACATTCATTCCCCACGCATCCCGGATACTGGCGAAATGCTGGCATTACTGGAAAAAGCGCTGCGACACATCGGACCCCAGCAATTATGGGTCAATCCGGACTGCGGACTGAAAACGCGAGGTTGGCCGGAAACTCAAGCTGCACTGGAGAAAATGATCAATGCTGCACGCATCCTGCGCGATAGGCTCGCTGTTTGATGCCACCAGCGGGAGAGTCCGTACCGAATCATTTTCACTCGCACGATTGATGTATCGGAAAAGTTTGAACTACTTGTTTACTTTAGGCATTATAATTTCCATTGATTAGATCAACGTTCGGAAGCGTGCAGATCAATCTATAAATTACTCCGTTTTGCTCCCTGGCAAATCCGGGAGCAAAACATCATCAGCAAATCATCGCTCAATTTTCAGCATTATCATGGATGAACAATCAAGTCTGCTGGCGCTGTTTACCAGCAGTTTCCTGGCTGCCACGCTTCTTCCAGGTGGCTCAGAGGCCGTATTAGTGGGCGTGCTCATGGCTTACCCTGAACTTTATGGACCAGCCTTGGGAATCGCAACGCTCGGCAATACGCTGGGTGGAATGAGTTCCTATATGATAGGCCGTTTATTGCCGGATGAGAAAGCCATGCTCAGCAAAATCGGCAGTAAAACGCGTGGAGTGGAGTGGACACGCCGTCATGGCGCACCGATACTCTTTTTTTCTTGGTTACCCCTAATCGGCGATGTATTGTGTGTTGCTGCAGGCTGGCTACGTATTCACTGGCTTTGGGCTGTTATATTTATCGCTGCAGGAAAGTTTGCACGCTATTGGGTGATTGCGACTGCAATCAGTTAACCCCACTCCCAATCTCTGAGGGTTAACTGGTTATTACCTAATTCTTTATTTCTCAAGTAATTTCTGCAGTTCTCCACTTTGATACATCTCGGTCATGATATCTGAGCCACCGATAAATTCACCGTTAATATAAAGTTGAGGAATGGTTGGCCAGTTAGAATACTCTTTAATTCCCTGGCGAATTTCCGAATCAGCCAGCACATCAACCGAAAGAAAGCTTTGAACGCCACATGCATTAAGTATCTTAACGGCGTTCGCAGAAAACCCACACAGTGGTTGCTCAGCGGTGCCTTTCATATATAACACTACCGAATTGGAATTAACTTGCTGCTCAATCAACTCATTCACGTTCACGTCTTGATATCCTCCTTAATTAATGATCTTTAAAGCTGGTTTTATTATTGGATGGTCACGTAACATTATGGTTCTATTTCTTTTTAGGAATCATTGCGATATCTCTTGATCGATCCAGAGAGATGCAGAAGAAACACCCTTCTCATATTCTAGCAGTTAGCTTGTCGCTAGCGTACGATCATATTGTTGCCCACCGCTCACGCGAGGGATCCCCGCCAAATCCGGGCAAGAGAATATGTTAATGAAATTGGATTCTGCCAGCAATTGCCGGCAAATAACGGCCTGATCATAACCATGCTCCAGCAGCAGTTCACCGCCTGTGGCCAAAAAATCAGGCGCATTGGCAATGATCTGGCGAATACAAGCGATACCCTCATCCACTGCTGTCAGCGCCAGACGGGGCTCAAAACGAAGATCACCCTGACCCAGATGCGGATCTCCCTCAGCAACATAAGGTGGATTCGAAACGATCAGATCAAATCTCTCCTGATCAAGCCCATCAAACCAGTTTCCCGCCAGTAGCTGCACATTATCCACGTCCAGTTTTTCTGCATTTAACTGAGCGACTGATAATGCATCACGCGACAAATCGACTGCAGTAACCTGCGCAAGCGGTCGATGCTTGGCAATAGTGAGCGCGATTGCACCACTCCCAGTACCTAGATCAAGAATATGACACGCTTGATTAACTGGAATACGTGATAAGGCAAGCTCTACCAATAACTCTGTTTCCGGACGTGGAATCAGCACGGCCGGCGTGACTTTAAAAGTCAAATCATAGAATTCACGTTCACCGACAAGATAGGCAACCGGTTCACCTGCAATTCGCCTTGTGATCAGCGATTGGAAAGAGTCAACTTGCTCGGGACTCAGTACATAGTCTGAGTAAGCAGCAAGAAAAACGGTGTTTACCTTTAGCACGTATTGAAGCAGTAAGCGTGTCTCTATGTCATCTATGTGACAGCGAGCGTCTTGCAGCGCCTGTGCAATGGTAACTTGGAGATTTGCACAACTACTGTCAGACAGGGACCGACACCCCCTTCTATCCATCATTTTTCCATCATGGATGCCAGCTGCTCTGCCTGGTGTTCAGCCATCAATGCTGAGCATAGCTCATCGATATCTCCGTCCATGATTTGATCCATCTTGTAAAGTGTGAGATTAATCCGATGATCTGTTACCCGTCCTTGCGGAAAATTATAGGTGCGAATCCGCTCAGAGCGCTCTCCACTCCCCACCAGTGATTTACGTGTTGCCGCCTGCTCTGCCTGCTGCTCACGCATTTGCTTATCCAGAATTCGAGCAGCTAGCACACTCATCGCCTGCGCTTTGTTTTTGTGTTGAGAGCGCCCTTCCTGACATTCGACGACGATACCTGTCGGTAAATGGGTGATACGCACGGCTGAATCAGTTTTATTGATATGCTGACCGCCTGCACCAGATGCCCGGAAGGTATCAATCCTTAAATCAGATGAATTCAGTTCAACTCCAGTAATTTCATCCACCTCTGGAATAACCGCTACCGTACAGGTAGAAGTGTGTACTCTGCCCTGCGTTTCTGTCGCGGGCACACGTTGCACCCGATGGGCACCTGATTCAAACTTGAGTCGGGAGTAAGCACCATAACCGATAATCCTGGCGATAATTTCCTTGTATCCACCCACATCGGAAGGATTTTGCGAAATGATCTCGACTTGCCAACGCTGACGCTCAGCAAAGCGTGTATACATACGAAACAGATTTCCCGCAAACAGCGCAGATTCATCTCCACCTGTGCCCGCACGAATTTCCAGAAAAATATTGCGCTCATCACTGGGATCTTTGGGTAATAACTGCTTAAGCAGATCAGTTTCGATTTTCTGGAGTTTTTCTTTCCCAGCCACCATCTCAGCATCAGCAAAATCACGCATCTGAGGATCAGCACCCATCTCTCTAGCGGTTTGAATATCCAGCTCGGTTTGCTGATGAGCCTGATATAGCTCAACCACTGGAACAATCTCCGCTCGCTCGCGTGTGAGTTTTCGATAATTATCCAAATCGGCTGTAATCTTCTCACTGCTTAATAGCTGGTTCAATTCTTCCAGCCGTACACTCAGACGAGTGAGCCGGTCTGCAATACTCTTATTCATTGTGGGTAATGTAGTTGATATAACCGATTGATCAGCTCAACCAGCTTATCTCGCTCATCATCGGCGGCATGATTCAGCATGCTGGAAGGAAGGTGTAAAAATTTATTGGTCAGCCCATTGCTGAGCGATTCGAGTATCTTCTCCGGATCCTCACCTTTTGCCAACAGCTTCTGAGCGCGTGTAAGCTCGTGCCTGCGAAACCGCTCGGCCTGATCGCGTAATGCTCTGATGGTCGGAACCAATTCACGCGTTGCCAGCCAACGCATAAAATCGATCACATTGGACTCAATAATGGTTTCAGCTTGCGCCACTGCACTGAGGCGTGAATCTAGCCCCTCTTTGACAATATCAGCCAGATCGTCCACGTAATAAAGAAAAACATCATCCAGCTCTGCAACTTCCAGTTCGACATCCCGAGGCACGGCCAGATCGACAATAAAAATGGGCCGGTGTTTGCGAATCTTGATTGCGCGCTCCATCATTCCCTTACCCAAGATCGGCAGCGGGCTCGCGGTGCAGGTAACCACAATATCGTGCAATGCTAGTTGCTCTGGTAATTCGCTAAGCGGAATTGGCCGCGCGTTGAAGCGCCGCGATAATGCTTCGGCCCGTTCAGCAGTGCGATTAGCAACCGTAATCCGTTTAGGACGCCTAGCCGCAAAATGACTAGCACAAAGCTCAATCATCTCACCCGCACCAATAAACAGGACATTCTGCTCGCTGATATCACCAAAGATGCGCTCTGCTAAACGAGCAGCGGCAGCAGCCATTGACACGGAACAGGCGCCGATCTCAGTAGATGTCCGTACTTCCTTAGCTACAAAAAAAGTACGTTGAAACAACTTATGCAGCAGCAAACCCAGCGTTCCAGCACTCTCCGCTGATTTGATTGCATTTTTCATCTGACCGAGTATCTGGGGCTCACCCAGCACCATGGAATCCAATCCACTGGCAACCCGGAAAGCATGTTTGACTGCCTGCTCTCGTGGCAATCGATACAGATAAGGATCTAATTCGCGTACGGTTAAATGATGAAAATCCGTAAGCCAGTGCACAGCTGCGTCGGGCTTATCGGTGCTACAGTAAATTTCGGTACGATTACAAGTTGAAACAATGGCCGCCTCTTTAACTGCATGATGCCCCACCAAATCATGCAAGGCATGTTCCATTGAATTTTCTGGAAATGTAACCTGCTCACGTATATCTAACGGTGCTGTATTATGATTGATACCAAAAGCAAATAGCTGCATGAAAGGTGATCTTTAAATGGCTATAAATCGAAAAGTGTAATTATAGCGAAAGTTTAAGCACCATCAATGGAACGAATACACTTTACACTCCTCCTTACTACTCTCATAAGCTTTGAATAATTAGACTAATGCCATGCCATAATTGGGATAGTGGAGATGCTATTTTTAGGAGAACCCTCAATGATTCTATCGCTATAGGTCAAGTAAATTAGCACATTGCGTTTGGGGTCGTAAAAACGCACTACCTGCAATGTTTTAAATAGCAGCGAAGTGCTTTTTTTAAATACTTCCTTACCATCTTTTTGACCATTTTTCACATTCTCTGGCAGCTCGATTGGACCTATCTGACGACAAGCTATTGAAGCATCAGCAGTGTCCTCAGCCACTCCCACCGTACCACTAATGCCACCTGTTTTTGCCCGACTGAGATAGCAAGTAGCCCCTGCAATCTCTGGGTCATCAAACGCCTCAATGACAATTTTATCATTAGCGCCCAGTATCTTGAATTTGGTGGATACACTGCCAATCTGCTCAGCCGCTAAAGGTGAAGCAACCAACAATATTAAGGTAAATATAGAAAATCTGATTTGCTTTGCAATATTTAAGAGATAAATCATGGTACGGCTCCTCTCTTTCATCATGTTTCAATCAATGCCCAACTCATCTTCTGATCACGATCCACTTTAACCATTAGATGACATAAAGCAATAAACGTTTAGCTACACCTATTGACACTTGCGCAAGGCCACACCACCAACTTAAAGCGCCATTACGCTTGCCTCTGTGTCAATCTACAAGTTGAGGAATAGGTATCTTATAAATGGACAGGATTTTTAACGTGCATCTCCTAACGATAAAAGTGTTTTATGATGTAAATTGGATTAATTATCCCAGCATTATGCAAACCATGGCGGCTTCTTTATTACGCTTTGAAAAAGCGGTTAAACTTACCCTAACTCACCAATGAACCAAGCAATCTGAATTAAGCAGTTCATTATAAAAATAGCACAAAAAAATAGCCTGAATCTAAACTTTATAGCAAAGTATTTGTCTTGATGGAGCAATAATAAAAAAACGGTATCTATCGATGCCTGTGTGCTTTCATGCTGCAAGCAGAAAAACCAAGTAATTAAAGGAGGTTAAAAAAATGAGCAAAAAAATATCATTCAACGCACCTCAAGCGACGAATCTGAGCATATCATACTAAAAGGCGAGGGTTGAGTACCATGCAGCACAGTAAAATAGCCACGCCGCTAATTATTCGCACCTTTTTAAATATCTCAATCTTTATACTTGCCTTACTGCATTTAGTCTTTTTGCTGTTTTGTATTGCTATTACATCGCGTATCAACCAAACAAGCTGCTCAAGCTTGCAAAAAATTACACTTAATAATCATATTGTTGAATATAATAACATTCAGTATTAACTTAACCCGATTAATGAATGAAATTCTGGCGATCTTTGCTTCAAGGATTCTTGTCAAATCCCTCTATTTCGTCTGAAAGGATCATTCCGTGAACGTTTTTTACGAAGAATCTGGTATTTTCAAGGTCGGCGCCGTTCTTGCTGACAATATGACTTCTTTACAGGTAGAAGCATCGCACGGCAAGCGCTCTAAAATCAAAGCTTCATCGGTATTATTACGATTTGAGGCGCCACCTTTATACGAATTTATGTATCAGGCGCAGCAGGTTGCTGCTGATCTGGATCCTGATTTCCTCTGGGAATGTTGTGCGAATAGCGAAGAGTTTTCGAGCCATACTTTAGCCACCGATTACTTCGGGTACTCACCTAGCCCAGTAGAAGTAGCTGCAATCATGATTCTTCTGAATAGCGCTCCTATCTATTTTTACAGAAAAGGACAAGGACGTTATAAAGCCGCTCCGCCGGAAGCTTTACGGGCGGCACTTGCCAGTCAAGAAAAGAAGCGGCTGGAAGCAGAACAGCAAGCTCGTTATAAGCAACAGCTGAGTGCCTTCACTCTTCCTGAGGAATTCAGGTCAAAATTGGATGACCTACTTTATAAACCCAATAAAAATACTATTGAATGGAAAGCACTTGAGTCTGTCTGTACTGCAACCAAACTCAGCGTTCCCAAATTATTAGAAAAATGCGGCGCCATATCCTCTACACACGATTATCACTTTAATCAATTTCTTCGAGAGCATTTTCCTGAAGGAACCGCTTTCAATTTATCCGAAATAGATTGTGTTTTCAATGATCTTGAAAAGTTGCCCATAGCAAACGTGGCCGCTTTCAGTATTGACGATACGACCACTACTGAAATTGACGATGCTTTTTCAGTCGCGCCGCTCCCTCTGGGAAGCTTCCGCATTGGTATCCATATAGCTGCACCGGCTTTAGGGATTACCCGTGGCTCGCTTTTGGATAAAGCTGCTGCGAAACGCCTTTCGACTGTCTATCTGCCTGGCCAGAAGATTACTATGCTTCCTGAGAAAACGATTGATCTCTGCACTCTCAGCGAAACACGATTATGTCCAGCACTCTCGCTCTATTTGGATGTAGCGGACGATTTTACTGTAACCTCCACCCAAAGCCGGATAGAAAAAATCAGGGTCATCGCCAATCTGCGTCACGATACGTTGGAACAACAGTTTAATGAGGAAACGCTGAGAAAAAATCTCGCGAATTACCCTTTTGCTCATGAATTAAGTTTACTTTGGCATTTTTCCCGCAAGATGGAAATACTACGTGGCAAGGAAAATGACCTCAATAATGAAAAAGTTGATTATAGTTTCTTTGTTGAACAGGATCGCATTACCATTCAGGAACGTCGACGTGGCTCACCGATCGACAGAGTCGTATCTGAATTAATGATTTATGCGAATACTGAATGGGGCAAGCAACTTGCTGATGCTGGGATTGCCGGTATTTATCGCAGCCAAAATGGAGGAAAAGTAAGAATGAGCCTTTCCCCAGCGCCTCATCAGGGTCTGGGTGTCGCACAGTATGCGTGGAGCAGTTCACCGATGCGTCGGTACGTGGACTTAATCAACCAGCGGCAGCTCATCGCATTACTGACGGATGCAACCCCGCCCTATTCTAAAGAGAACGATGAATTGCTGGTATCAATACGGGATTTTGAAGAAGTTTATAGTGTATATAGCGATTTCCAACGCACCATGGAACGTTACTGGTGTTTGCGTTGGTTACTACAGGAAGATATTAAAATAACTGGTGCACAGGTAATCAAGGAAAACTTGGTAAAGCTCGATCGCATTCCTTTGATCGTACGAGTATCTCCATTACCCGATCTCTTACCGGGCACACTTGTCAAGTTAGAAATATCCCAAATTGATTTAATTGAATGTACCTTGAATGCACGATTTCTACATAAGGAATAAGCTCGAGAATATGTTTCTCGTCTTTAAGCTGATTAAGTTTATCTATCCGTTACTCGTTTCAAAATGCTAGATTACAGCCTTTCGATGCCTCATCCTTGGTCATTTTATCAACCTAAACGCTTCTATATCGCAATACTGATTTCGCTGCTTCTACATGGAATTATTGTATTAGGAGTCACTTTTAAGGCGCCGGCACCTGCTTTCAATAATGTCGCAAAATCGCTAGAAGTTATTCTGGTCAACAGCAAATCAGAGCAAAAACCCAATGAGACGAATATATTGGCGCAAGCCAATTTGGAAGGAGGCGGTAATGTTGACGATGATCGGCGTGCTAAATCACCTTTTCCAGTATTGCCAAAAACCAAACCATTAGTTAATCTTGCCCAAGCAACCCAAAAAACAAAACAGCTGGAAAATGAAGTCAAGAAACTCATGACTGCCGCTGAAAGCAAACCTCGCGTCAGCCAGAACGATCCTCAGCCAGAGCAATCTCAAAACAAGCCAGCACCCACATTTGATAGCACAGACCTGCTACAGCGTAGCCTTGAAATCGCTCGCCTAGAGTCTCAAATTGCTAAAGAATACGAAGAATATCAGAAGCGACCTAAACGCAGGTTTATCGGTGCACGTACGAAAGAATATCGTTTTGCTCGCTATGTGGAAGACTGGCGGCTCAAGATCGAGCGCATCGGCAATCTGAATTATCCGGAGGCTGCTAGAAAGCAGAAGCTTTATGGTAACCTGCAACTGACGGTGGGTATTCGATCAGATGGCAGTCTTGAGTCGATTGGCATTGATCGCTCGTCCGGAACAAAGATTCTTGATGATGCGGCCATCCACATTGTCAGGCTGGCGGCACAAAACGGTTTTGCGCCTTTCCCACCGGATATAAGTCGCGACACGGATATCTTACACATTACCCGTACCTGGGTATTTGCACCCTCAGATAAACTGGTCAGTGAATAATCTGCAAAATAAAACCCCGCAATCTCAATCCACTTGATACCTATACAAAATTTCATTCATCAGTCCATTTTGCAAACAATCTTACGTTATGCTTGACTTTTACGCTGTGATTGGCAACCCCATACACCATAGCAAATCACCGATCATCCACAAGGAATTTGCACGACAAACTCATCAGAATATGCAGTACGAGGCTATTCTAGCGCCTTTGGATGGCTTCGAAACGGCAGTTAAGAGATTTCAGCAACGGGGAGGCAAGGGTATGAATGTCACCCTTCCATTCAAGCTGGAAGCTTATGCGATATCAACTCGCTTAACAGATCGGGCAAACGCTGCGCAAGCAGTCAATACACTCGAATTTGATGAAAATCATGGCATACTTGGCGATAACACTGACGGGGCCGGCTTGATTCGGGATATCGAGGTGAACCAGAGTGTTGTTATTGCTGACAAAAGCGTTCTATTAATGGGAGCAGGCGGGGCTGCGCGTGGCGTTATTTTGCCCCTGCTGGAGCAGAAACCACGCATACTTGCTATCGCCAATCGTACTAAAGAGAAAGCGCAAGTGCTGCAGGAACAATTCTCTTCTCATGGCAATATCTTAACTGGTCATTATCAGGACTTCTCTGGAGAACGTTTCGACATTATCATCAATGCGACATCAGCGAGTCTCCATGATGAATTACCTTCTTTACCGACAGGTATCTTCGCAGAAAAATCAACTGCCTATGACATGATGTATGGCAAAGAACTCACGCCATTCTTGAGATTCGCCAAGCAGCAAGGCGTAAGTAATCTGGTTGATGGCATTGGCATGTTGGTTGAACAAGCGGCGGAATCTTTTTTCTTGTGGCGCGGAGTAAGACCTGAAACAAGAAAAGTGATTGAAATGTTAAGAAAGAAAGGACAGTAAACTAGAAAGCACCAAAGCCGCGCATTGTACAAGGATGTCGATCATTCAATTTGAATTCCTCAAATGGTCTAATCTCACAAGAGATATATGGCAAAACTTTTCAACCGCTGGCGATGGCGACTCTTGTTGTTATCTTTCAGCGTTGCCCTGCTCTACCTGGTATGGATACTTCTCCACATTGTTTATTGGAATACTTATAACCCACACACGAGTGCGTTCATCCAGAGTCGACTGGAAATCTTAAAGCAACATTATCCTGGTGCTACAGTACGCCATCAATGGGTGGCTTATGAACATATTTCTCCCTACCTAAAACGAGCAATCATCGCTTCAGAAGACAGCCAGTTCATGAAGCATAATGGTTTCGATTTTCAAGCGATTCAACATGCGCTTGAGAAAAATATCAAACGAGGTGAATGGGTAGTCGGTGGCTCAACCATCAGTCAACAGCTTGCAAAAAATTTGTTCCTGTCAGAGCAAAAAACAGTTTGGCGCAAGCTTGAGGAAATGATTATCACCATCATGCTCGAGCAGATGATGTCCAAACGCCGGATACTGGAAATTTATCTCAACATGATCGAATGGGGTCATGATGTATTTGGCGCAGAAGCAGCGGCTCTTCATTACTTCGGCGTATCGGCCTCGGCCTTGTCTGCCTGGCAGGCAGCGTTTCTTGCCTCAATGATCCCTAACCCGCGCTATTATGATAGAAACCGCAAGGCACAGAAGTTGCTGAAGAAAAGTAATATCATACTCAGCCGCATGCCTTTAGCCCAGATCCCATGAGATAGATCTTATCCAGCAATCGATTTCCCGGAAGTTTATCGGACTTGGCACGTAGCAATCTCGCCACTGTTAACGCTCTTCTATTCACGTTCTTCTATTTCTGCTAATTGGCTTAAGAGGCCAGACTGGGTTAACATCCCTCCCTTTTCTTTTACTTTTGGTTCATGAGCAACAAATCTGTAAAAACAGGCACTCATTCCTGTGATATAACAAAAAAAACAATATTTGAATCACTCTGTCTGGCGGTTGACTGAAGTTGATTTCTTGTTTGTTTATTATGACAACCCTTTTTCTACTGGATGATCTGCCATGAGTGAAGATAATAATCACCATGAAAATGAAGGCTTACAAAGTAAACTGGAACGAATAATTTATTTGCTCCGCAAGTACAGGCTGGTAGAAGGGTTGGTGCGCCTACAAGATTCACCACGGCAAGAACTGGTCGAATCCGTTATCCAGAAACAAAATCTGGCGAGCATTCAGAATATGCTCGAGAAGCTTCACCCGGCGGATATTGCACATATTCTGGAAACACTACCACTGGAAGACCGCCTCTTCATATGGGGTCTGGTCAAGGCAGAAAATGATGGGGAGGTGCTGCTCGAAGTATCTGATGCTGTGCGCGAAACGCTCATTGCTGATATGGGCAGCAGCGAATTGGTGGCAGCAGCCGAACAGCTTGATGCAGATGAAATTGCCGATCTTGCACCGGATTTACCCAGCGAAGTTATCGAGGACGTATTCCGGGCGCTGCCTCTGGCAGAGCGAGAGCAGCTGCGCGCTGCCATGTCCTACCCGGAAGACTCTGTGGGTGCGCTCATGGATTTCGACGTCATTACGATACGCGAAGATGTCAGACTTGAGGTGGTATTGCGTTATTTACGGCGCTTAGGTGAATTACCAGACCATACCGATCAGCTGTTTGTCGTTGATCGCAATGAATATCTTAAGGGCGTATTGCTGCTGAATCAGCTATTAGTCACCGATCCCGAGGTCATGGTCAGCGATGCGATGACCAAGGAAATCGCTAAATTTCACCCTCATGACAAAGCACAACAAGCAACCCAGGCTTTTGAACGCTACGATCTTGTTTCCGCCTCAGTGGTTGATGTAGATGGCAAGTTATTAGGGCGAATAACCGTTAACTCAGTCATAGATTTCATCCGGGAAAAAGCCGAAAGTGAAGCGCTCAGCCAGGCTGGTCTGAGCGAAGAAGAGGACTTGTTTGCGCCGATCTGGAAAAGTGTCAAGAACCGCTGGGCGTGGCTTGCCATCAATTTGGTAACAGCTTTTATTGCGTCACGCGTCATTGGCCTGTTTGAGGATTCCATCGAAAAACTGGTTGCACTCGCTGCGCTCATGCCGATCGTAGCAGGGGTGGGTGGAAATTCTGGCAATCAAACGATTACCATGATCGTTCGCGCTATTGCACTGGGCCAGGTCAGCACTGACAGCACAGTTAAACTCATTGGCAAAGAGATTGGTGTCGGTCTGGTAAATGGCTTAGTATGGGGAAGCATCGTTGGATTATTTACTTATATCATTTATCAGAATATTCCGCTTGGCCTGGTCATTGCTTTCGCTATGGTTCTGAACCTTCTACTAGCCGCATTAGTCGGTGTGCTCATTCCATTGACTCGTAAAAAATTGGGTCGCGATCCAGCCATTGGATCCAGTGTTATGATCACCGCTGTAACAGATAGTGGAGGTTTTTTTATTTTTCTAGGACTTGCCACACTCTTTTTGTTATGAGCGAATAGCCATTATTGTTCAATCCGATTCCAAGCTAAAATAGCTATTTTCCTAATTCTTTAGCAACTGTTTTTCCTGGAACCACCATCAAATAACATTTGTAGGTAAGATGAGGTAATAGCAGATGAAGGGGCATTCTTATCCAATGACTGCGCAGATACAGGAGCAAACGCGCTAATCTGGCATATTTCGATGGTTTATCTGGATGCAGCGGGAACAGAGCGGGGGGAACTAGAAAATGCATGATCGATCGCGAAAAGATAGATGGTTTCTCATTTAATTCATTTTCTACGTTTCCAGGCACAGGTGTCTGAAAAACTAGACGAGAAAATTGGATGCCATAAAAAAGTGGCTTTCCTAAACAAAGCTGATTGGCACGTTCAATCAATTTTCTCCAAAACCCTGGATCCTCATTACCGAAAACTGCCAGTGAACCATGGAGATCTAGCAAATCACGCAGATCGTCAGCCAGCTCATTATTTTGAAATAGATTAACTGCGCAGTGAAGCACCATGTCGACAGGACAAAGAATCTTATAATCTGTATGACTGGGTGTCATAGCATCATCAAACAAGAGGCGGGTATCAATTTTCACTCTACTCGTAACAGGCGCAATAGTATGGTGAATATCAATTTCTGTTTCTCGCTCCCTATGGATGAGCGCAGGAATTTCATGACTCCATGCCCGGTAGTAGCGCTCATCATAAGCAGAAATATCCCGATGCCTCCACCCTTTTTTCAATAGCAAGGCCTCGACCTGATCCAGGCTCTCTTTCGGCACCATAATATCCAGATCCACAAAATACCGCCCCTCTGCTGAGGGTAGCTTAGCCAGCGCATAAGCAGCGCCTTTCAGAACAATCATCGGGACTGGAGTGTCTTTTAATGCCGAAGCGATTCTATTTAATTCCCAATGAGCGAGTTGCTGAAGTTTTTTAGCTCGAATCAATCCAGACCGTAATTGATTGGCTGCACGAACAGGAATTTTATCCAGGAGATCTCTTCTCTCAAGCTCAGCCGCCAGAAAACCAAGCAGTTTCACTCTTCTTACCAACCGCAATAACAATTCCCAATCTGGTATTTTATACTCGACTACAGAGGCAGGATTGTTCAGCGCATTAAGTAGTAATCTGTGATGGTCAGGCAAATTACGTGTCATCAGTCAGCTCATTCAAGGCGGCGATCACACGATCAAAATCAGAATAGACGAGTTTGTAACAACGACAAGTTCTCACCAGCTGTGTAACCGCTTTAAAACTTGTCTCACCGAGCATCCCATAATTAAATGAATTGCTGGCCAGCAATAAGAATGCTTCGGATTGAGGTAATGGCTCAAGTTTTAGGGGTGCATTTGCAACCCATTTGGGAAAAACGATCCATTTGGCTTTTGCGGTCTCGCCTGCTCGCTGAATACTTTCCTTAGGTGGTCGAACATGTGCAACCGTGCCTTTCTGGGTATTGAATATTTCATCTCCCAGCACTGCTTCAGGCAAATAATTTCTGATCACACCAATAGATTGATTCTTAAGTGGCATTAATCTTGGTACAGGAAGAAAATCACCCAATTGGGGATCCATCAATCCAAATTCATCTGAGAACAAGCGATATCCGCGATGTACCAGTGCTGTACACAAGGTAGTCTTACCACTACCGGGCCAGGCTGGCAGTAACATTGCACCATCATTTCTCTCTACCACAGCAGAATGAAACAATAATAAATGATTAGTTCGGACAGCCACCGCCAGATTAATCCCCCATTCTAAAACCGCTAATGCTTGATCTGATGGAAAAGAAGGAAAGGGAGATTGCCCATCGATCAAAAAGCGAACAAATGAAGCAAACGGCCGCCTAACGGAGTGTTTTGGCAGAACTTGCACATGAAATTCGGCAATTTCATCTTCAATTAACTCATAGTTAGCATAAAGAGGGTAAAGCTGATTTGCTAGTTGTAGCAGCTTGGTGCGTATTTGAACATTGAAAGGTCCCAACTTAACTCTAAGCCCCTGCTCAGAAAGCAGAGAAACAAATCTCTCAACGGGAACCTGTTCAACGATCACATGAATGATCCTATTTTACTTGTTCTATTAAACCCAGCTCATCAAAACGATGAAGAGTTTTACTCACCTGATCAGAAAAAGTCGTATCAGACTGCAATTGAAACTGGTTCATCAAGTTTTGACAAATCTCATCTACGGAAATAGCAGACAAAGGACGGCTATGGAGATCCACAAGAATCTGAAATCCCATCTGATTCAAGAAATGAGTTTTCCCAGATTCAGGATGAAAAACAGTATACTCACCACTCCATTCTTCTATATGTAAAGATGAAAAATTAACCGACCGCCAAGATGTTTTGGAGGACACGCTCTTATTCGAAAACTACTTAATCAATATAATATATATATATAAAAGCTCTTACAATATACTAGAATCTGGCAAGACTCCTTTACCACTCAGAGAGGCATAGGCAGTAGCTGAAATCAAGATTCCTCCTTCCCTTTGACATGCGCTAGCTTGCAGATCAGCACTATCCGCACTATCAACCGTCACCGATGGGAGGGTACCTAGATCAACGGGTCTTTCATTTACAACATCCACACTCCCATCAGGACCGGGATGGACACACAGTAAATCCCCGTTCGTACTCTTCGCTGCAACATCCAAATTCTCAATCGGAGTGACTAGATTACTCGTGCGCGCTACTTGAGCCGCAACACTGCTACTCAGCGTCATGATAATTGGAATAGCAACGGTATTTTTGAGCAGCCGCCTACGATTATGCTCTGGTGAAACGGTTGATGAATCCTTGATCGGATCCGATTGCTTCTGAAATTTATCTTTTGACATTTCCAATACTCCTTCACGATGAGCAGGGATCTATTGTTATCCCAGCTTTCCTGATCGTTACCAACGATGCCTGCTTATGCAGTATATCACCAGTCCATTTTATTCGGGTACTTCCACTTAGCAAGAAATAATTATGATCGCACCCTTTCTCTCAATTTATATGAAGCAAGATACATACCATCGCTGCGCATTATGCAACTAAACAAATAAAAACAATAGTATGCAACTTCATAGTTTTTCCCAAATACAGTTGCAAATATTGCATCTGTAAAAAAAATCGACAAGACCTCCTTGCACTATAAAACAAAACGCTATAAAACCATTGTCCCCAGCAAAACATCGTTGCTCATAACGTTATCCCATCGCTACCATAGGCTCATGCCAATTAGAATTAATCATAGTAGCGCTCAGACCGAATCCCTGCTTGCCTGTAAATCCATTGATAGAGCACCGGCAAGACCAGTAACGTCAGCGCCGTGGAAGACAAGATACCCCCAATCACCACGGTGGCCAATGGTCGCTGCACTTCTGCACCCGTACCCGTAGCCAGCGCCATCGGAACAAAACCAATTGCAGCCACCAGCGCTGTCATCAACACAGGGCGCAGCCGGGTAAGTGCGCCTTGCTGAACCGCATCATCCAATGCCAGCCCCTGTTCTCGCAAATTACGAATAAAGGCCAGCATCACCAGACCATTCAATACAGCCACACCAGAAAGTGCAATAAAACCTACTCCTGCAGAAATGGACAAGGGAATATCACGTAACCATAGCGCCATCACACCACCCGTCAGCGCAAATGGGACGCCTGTAAACATTAACAGTCCATCACGGAAATTGCCAAACATTGTATATAACAAAATCAGGATCAGCCCAAGTGCGACTGGAATCACGATCTGAAGTCGTTGAGCAGCGGAAATCATTTGTTCAAACTGCCCCCCCCATGTCACCCAATATCCGGTGGGGATTCGTATTTTTTCAGCAATCAGTGCTTCCGCTTCACTGACGAAAGAACCCAGGTCTCGGCCGCGCACATTTGCGGTCACGACCACCCTCCGCTTGCCATTTTCACGACTGACCTGGTTAGGGCCCTGGACAATTTGAAAGTTAGCCACTTCACCCAGCGTCACATATGCAGGTGTAACAGCTGCTGGAGACATATTTCCAATCCCTGCTATGTTTAAAGCAGGCACACCAATTGGCAGGCGCTTGAGTGTTTCAATATCACCCCGTAAATGTTCAGGCAACCGCACTTGCAGATCAAAACGGCGATCACCCTCAAAAATAAGCCCAGCGCTTCGCCCGCCCATCGCAATCGCAACGGCATCCTGCACATCGGTCACATTCAATCCAAACCGCGCCATCTTTGCCCGATCCATTTGGATGGAAAGTACAGGCAGGCCGGTGACTTGCTCAACCCTGACATCTGATGCGCCTGAAACAGTGCTCAGCAGCTTTTCAATCTGCTCACCTACTTCAAACAACGTATCCATATCGTCGCCAAACACTTTTACTGCAACATCTGCACGTACGCCCGATATCAGCTCGTTAAAACGCATTTGTATGGGTTGGGTAAATTCATAATTGTTACCGGGTACTTTCAGCACCATCTCTTCCATTGCGGCAATTAATTCTGCTTTAGTACGATAAGATCCGGTCCATTCTGATTGCGGCTTAAGCATGATGAAGATATCTGCCACGCTGGGCGGCATGGGATCAGTTGCAATTTCAGCAGTTCCAATCTTGGAAAATACCCCATCTACTTCAGGAAATGACTTGATGGTTTCCTCTAGCTCGTTCTGCATTTCAACCGCCGTCGTCAGACTGGTACCAGGGATACGGAGGGCATGCAGCGCAATATCCCCTTCGTTCAGACTCGGAACAAATTCACTTCCTATGCGGGTTGTCAGCAAGCCTGAAAGCACCACAATGACCACAGCGATAGTGATCGTAAGTCCATGATTACGCATCGCTGCGATCAGCATAGGCTTATAAATACGCTTTGCCCAGGTTACGACCAGACTCTCTTTTTCTGTGACTTTGCCGGAAAGAAAAAGCGCTACGGCCGCCGGAACAAAAGTAATGGAAAGAATCATTGCCCCAACTAGCGCTGTCACAACTGTAGAAGCCATGGGATGGAACATTTTACCTTCCACACCTGTTAACGCAAAAATAGGAAGATAAACGATGATGATGATCAATTCACCATAAATCAGTACCCGGCGCGCTTCTTTGGTTGCATCGAATACCAACTCAAGGCGCTCGGAAAGCGTTAACGTCCGCCCCAATCTTCCTTGCTCATGTGCTAAGCGACGAATACTATTCTCGACAATAACAATTGCCCCATCCACGATAATACCAAAATCGAGCGCGCCCAGACTCATCAGGTTAGCGCTGACATGATTAGCCACCATTCCACTAAACGTAAACAGCATTGATAACGGAAT
Source organism: Nitrosomonas sp. Nm58 (assembly GCF_900107335.1). Taxonomy (NCBI): domain Bacteria; kingdom Pseudomonadati; phylum Pseudomonadota; class Betaproteobacteria; order Nitrosomonadales; family Nitrosomonadaceae; genus Nitrosomonas; species Nitrosomonas sp. Nm58. The sequence continues at coordinate 25,330 of NZ_FNPQ01000006.1, forward strand.
AACCAACGCAGCAATCAATGCAGCGCGCAGATTCCCCAAGAACAGAAGCAGCACCACGATGACCAGCGCTGCGCCTTCCAATAGATTAGTGGCCACGGTATGGATGGTTTTGTCCACCAGTGTCGTACGGTCATAAACTGGTTTAGCCACGATGCCTTCAGGCAAGCTGCGATTGATTTCAGCCAGCTTCTTGGCAGCTGCCTGAGAAACGATCCGGCTATTCTCCCCGATCAGCATATGCACCGTACCTAACACGACTTCTTGACCGTTTTGGGTGGCAGCCCCTGTGCGCAATTCCTTACCGATCAAAATATCCGCCACATCTTTAACGCGTATCGGGATACCCTGCCGAGAGCCAAGTGTGATATTGCCAATTTCATCAAGGTTGGTAACCTGACCAGGTAGGCGAACCAAATACTGTTCACCGCTTTTTTCGATATATCCAGCGCCGACATTGAGATTGTTACGCTCCAAAGCGGTTACCACATCCTGAATCGTCAAACCGTAAGCAATCAGTTTTTCTGGATAAGGTGTAACATGAAACTGTTTGACGAATCCCCCTATTGAATTCACTTCAGTCACACCTTGAACCATGCGTAGCTGAGGTCGAATAATCCAATCCTGGATTTCCCGCAGATCAGTGGCTGTATAAGCGGTACCATCGGGTTTGCGGGCGCCTTTCTCAGTCCCGACTGTCCACATGAAAATCTCTCCCAATCCCGTGGAAATTGGCCCCATCGTAGGTTCGATTCCGACAGGCAGCCTGCCTTTAGCTTCCTGGATACGCTGACTGACCAACTGGCGCGCGAAATAGATATCCGTTCCATCCTCGAATATCACCGTTACCTGAGACAAGCCATAGCGAGAAAGAGAGCGGGTATAATCAAGATTGGGCAGGCCCGCCATGATGGTCTCAACCGGAAAAGTAATGCGCTGCTCCACTTCGACTGGCGAATAGCCCGCCGCTACCGTATTAATCTGTACCTGAACATTAGTAATGTCTGGCACGGCATCAATGGGTAGCTTTTGGTAACTATAAATACCAACCACGGCCATCATCAGCACTGCTACGAGTATCAGTCCGCGATGATGAATGGATAGATGTAAAATTCGTTCAAGCATGATGACTGACTCCGCTGAGGTGACTGGATGAATTAGTGATCGTGACTCGCACCAGTTTTACCCAGTTCAGCTTTAATGGCAAAGCTGTTACCTGCCGCATATTGTTCCCCGGCAGATAATCCCTTGAGCACTTCAACCATCGTGCCATCACTCCGACCAAGCTCCAGTGGTCGTGCTTCGAAATAGTTTCCGTAACGAGCAAATACGACCGACCAATCACGTAATGTTTGAATCGCTTCTACCAATACCGCTACAGGCACCTGTATTTCTTCTGCTACCAGCTCGGCATTGACAAACATGCCGGGCCGCCATCTCTCATCATGGTTATCCAGTTCGACACGCGCTGTAGCTGCACGTGTTGGTCCACCGATCAACGTCGTTACATAGGTGACAGTCCCCTCCCCTTCCACATCAAATGCTGTCGCCTTAATCGTTGCTTGCTGTCCGACTTTAACTACACTCAAATCTTTTGGATAAACCGTGATCGCTGCCCATATTGTCGAGACATCGGCAATCGTAAAAATTGCTTTATCCTCTTTAACCGCTTCCCCCAAGACGATCGCTTTTTCGGTAATAACGCCCGGAATCGGCGCACGAATTTCATAACGGGAAAGATTCTTTCCCGAATGAGCAGATTCAGGACTTACCCCAAGGGCGTGTAGCCTTTCAGATGCAAGTTCCAGCGCGATTTTGGCTTCATCCCATTGCTGCTGGGCCGTTAGATACTCCTGCTTGGCAGTGATCTTTTCTTCCCATAATTGTTTTTCACGTTCATAGGTGGTTTGTGCTAATGCCAGTCGTTTGCGCGCAATGAGATATTGACTGCGCAAATCAGCCAGCATGGGACTTTCAATAACTGCCAGCATCTCTCCTTTTTGTACCTGCTGGCCATGATGGCGTTCGACCGAAATCACCATGCCTGGTATACGCGGAACAACTTGCAGGATGGTATGTTCATTAAAAATGATTTCTCCAGGCAATCTGAGCGTTGGTTTAATAATTGCAGGGATCGCTGTAGCAATTTGAACGCCAGTACTTTTCAATGTCTCGTCCGACATTTCTACCCGGGCCTCGACCTGGCTATACCCCCAACGAAAAGTCTTGCCGTTCCATTCTGCTACAATCACCACATCAAAAGAGTGCGGCTCTTCTACCTCTTGATCACCGATCAGATAATCGCCTTCGGGTGTAAAGCGGAATAATTGGGCGGGTGCACCCAGGCGTGTCAATGTAATACTGACATTCGCCTCAGCAGGCGGAATCAACCCGCCTTCACGGTAAAGATAAAGCCGAAATTGGGGGGGCACCCCTTTTTCAAAAATAGTTACTTCCACACTAAAATCATCTGTCGTAAAAAGCTTTCCTCCTCTGGGACCTTGAGCCGGTTGATACTGACCATCCCTCTCCCCAGATGCAGAATCAATAGCAGACACCCCCTTCCCCTCACTCGTTGTTGCATCTATCGAACGAGGTGCAGTGGATTTACCTAGGGTTAGAATGAGTCCACTTAGAACAATACCGATGATGATCACGATCACAATAGGCATCCATCGTGTTTTATCCATTGCTTATTCCTTGTATTCCAGATTGTCTTCAGATTGGCGTGTATCACTCATGCTGAGAAAATCATCAATCGGCGCCGCGATTAAACGCTCGATTTCATTGATCAACCGCTGATAATTAGCAAGTGCACGCACATACAAAACCCGGTTCTGAAACAAAGCACGCTGCGCATCAAGCATTTCCAGGAAGCTGAACCTCCCCAGCTCATAACCTCTATTCGCCACCTCAAATGCACTTCTGGCGCCTGGCAACACCTCATCATGCAGCAGCTTAATCTCATTCTGCGCCGCCAGTAATGCCTGATACGCCCGCGACAGCTCTGTTCTTAGTAACAACTCGGCCGCAGTCTGTTCATCCTTCGCCTTGTTCAAACGCTGATAAGCTTCCTGCAAATTGCCCTGATTCCGGTCAAATACCGGAATCGGTATGGATAAGTTGACAACTGCAGTGGTATCTTCAGTTACCAAGTAGCGCCTTACCCCGCCTCCCAGCGTTACATCAGGAATGCGCCTCGACTTCTCAAGTTCGATAATCGCTTTACGATGTTCGATATTTTTAACACTGCGTAACGCCAAAGGATTATTTAGAATACGCCGTTCTAGCACTTCAAAAACCGGGATCACGACAGTCGACTCAAGATCTCCCAGTACTTTGCCAAATTGCGGCATGGCACTGCCCCACAAGAGCGCCAATTGTGTACGCGTTGAAGCGAGATCTCGTCTCGCTTGCTCAAGCTCGATATTCGCTGTTGAAAGCGCAACCTTGGATCGTGTTTCCTCGATTGGGGGCGCCTTACCTGACTCGACCCGCTTAGAAGCTGAATCGACTACTTTCTGTGTCAGCTGTAAAGTTTCCTCTGCCACCCGCAACCGCTCTTGTCCTGCCAATACATCGATAAACATATTAGCTGTTCTTGCAATCAGCTCCAGCTTTTTGGCTTCATAACTTTTATCCGCTAATTCCTGCCCTAGCGATGCCACATTTATCCTTGCACTACGTTTTCCACCCAGTTCGATTAACTGACTGATCCGGAAAGTGGTAAATCGTTGAAGCGCTGAGTTGGAGGAATTAACATCTTCTGCTTCGACAGTGAAATCAGGATTCCTAAACTTACTTGCCTGAAGTTTTGTTCCTTCAAAAGCAAGTATCTCCTTAGAAAAAGATGCAAGCTCAGGATTGTTTTGCAACATGAGCTCCAATACATCACGCAAGGTTAAATCGACCTCTTCAGCGGGCAACGACTGTGCAAGAGAATTCAAAGGCTTATCGGTATTTAAACCTATTGAATCAGAACTTGCCATCACCCGGAATGGGTAGCAAAAAATTACCAGAAACAGGATTAAGATTTGTACTTTATGCGGCAGGCAAACCTGTAACACCTTGTGTCGTAATCTAAATTTCATAGCATCCTCTGCAAAAGCGTTAATACTTTTAGCTTGTGCTCGCAATGACGAGCAGATTGGCAGCGCTGTTGAATCACGCCATATCTACACCGCGAATACGGCTTATTTGAATAATGATGAGGGCATCACACCCTAATCATACGACACTCAAACCACTCGCATGATCTAGGGATTCAACTATAGAGTGGCAGGATTCTTTCGAGGAGGACGGAAAAGAGAATCTGGAATAGATTCAGGAATGATTTCAGAAACAAATACCGTCAAAACTTCTGCCTCAGCAACTGAGGCCATTATCAGAAACGGTGAATTCACAAAAAAAGGCTGATATTGTCCGGCTGCATGAAGACATAAATGCGTAGCCGCATCCAGCTCACCGTTATCACCAAGAGCATGGTGCAGATCAAGATGCTTTTGTGGATCAGCAGTAAACAAAGCAGCATGATAGTGATGATCCAGTTCATGAGCGAAGACCTTGTCATTAAACGACCAACCTAATGTATTCGTGAGCATGCTCACGAAAAAAATCAAGATGACAGAATTAATAGTTAATCGCTTACGCATATTGGAAATCTATCACTGCTAATCATATTGCTTGCAGATCTTTGTTTAAAGCATTAAAAATTATCAGGCTAATTGATCCGTTGATGACTGTAAAGAAAAAATTCAAATAATTTCTACTCCTTCTTGCATCAACATTTCTACTAATGCAATAAGCGGCAGTCCAATCAGAGCATTTGGATCATCTCCCCTCATTCGCTCGATCAATGCAATCCCGAGACCTTCAGATTTAGCACTTCCCGCACAATGATAAGGCTGCTCTTTGGACAGATAACGCTCAATTTGTTGATCGCTTAACTCGCGAAATTTAACAAAATACGGAACAATCCTTTTTTGCAGTCGGTTAGTGCGACTATTCAATAAACATAGCGCTGTATGAAAAACAACCTCTTTACCCTGCATAAAATGTAACTGCTTGACCGCATTAGCATGATTCATGGGCTTACCTAATTGAGTACTTCCCAGCACAGCGACCTGATCCGCAGCTATGATAAGAGCATCGCTATAAATTGCAGCTATAGCATGTGCTTTATCTTCAGCCAATCTAAGGGCAGTGGCTTCAGGCATTTCATCTTGCAAAGGTGTTTCATCAATTGCCGGACTTACCGATTCAAAAGGAAGTTTTAGACGCTGAAGTAGTTCGCGGCGATATAATGAACTGGATCCCAAAATAAGTCTTGGGTGAACATACTGTTTTTTCAAAATGTTATAATAGTTACAATAGAATTTTGACACCTAATTATAAAAAATATAGCATGCAATGTTTACGCATAAACGCTTTATCATAGATTCTCTCAATTTTGTCCGCAATTCCGAGGTACATCATGGTAGAATCTTGCCCGCTGAATTGGAACGTTTACGCGAATATTTACTGGATCATTCTGGAGAGATTGTTTACTCGATAAGTGGTGTTTTTGACGAAAAAGGTAGACCGACACTCAAAATAATGATCACAGGAATGGTTACTCTTTGTTGTCAGCGTTGCCTCAGTAAGCTAGAACATACATTGGATGTGAAAACTAGTTTGCTAATAGCAAGAAATCAAGATGAGTACTCATATTATGATGAAGATAATTCAGTTGATGCCATTCTAGCATCTCCTGATATTGATGCATTAACACTTATTGAGGATGAGATCATTCTGAGTTTACCCATTTCTCCTCGTCACCAGGAGAATGAGTGCTCAATAAATAACATTACTATCAGCACTTCAGAAAAGAAACACCCCTTTATTTCATTGAAGTCGTTAAAGAAGTAAACATACTAAAGTTTAATTTGGAGTCAACATATTATGGCTGTTCAGCAAAATAAAAAATCCCCTTCCAAGCGTGGCATGCATCGTTCCCACGATTTTCTGACTAACCCACCTTTAGCCATAGAGCCTACTACTGGGGAAGTACACTTACGTCACCATATTAGCCCTAATGGATACTACCGCGGCAAGAAAGTCATTAAAACCAAAAACGACGAATAGATTCCGTATATATCTCGCCTTTGATTTCATCAAACACTACCCGCAACTGTCATAGCGTACTATCAAGAGTAATCTAAAGTGAACATCACTGTGGCGATTGATTGTATGGGCGGTGATCATGGCCCACATGTTACAGTTCCTTCAGCAGTGGAGTATTTACTTCGCGACCCTGAGGTAGATATTATTTTGGTCGGAATTCCTGATGCGATCAAAACCGAATTACGCGCCGTTAATATGCCTCTCAGTTCACGAATAAGACTATATGCTGCCAGTGAGGTGGTAAGTATGGATGAGCCTCCGGCATTAGCTTTGCGAAACAAAAAAGACTCCTCCATGCGTGTTGCGATTAATTTGGTTAAAAGTGGTGAAGCACAGGCATGCATCAGTGCTGGTAATACAGGAGCGTTATTAGCAACCTCTCGATTTGTTCTAAAAACCATACAAGGTATTGATAGACCAGCGCTTGCAGTTGTTTTGCCTACCATTACAGGACACACCTACATATTGGATTTAGGTGCAAACGTCAATTGCACTGCTGAACACCTACTACAATTTGGTATGATGGGCGCAACGCTGGTATCTTCCATTGAGAATAAGAAATCCCCGAGCATTGGTTTGCTAAATATAGGCGAAGAAGATATCAAAGGCAATGAAGTGGTCAAGCAGGCAGCAGAACTACTACGCGATAGCGGATTAAATTTCTACGGAAACATCGAAGGTGATGATATTTATAAGGGAACAACAGACGTCGTGGTTTGTGATGGTTTTGTTGGCAATGTTGCCTTAAAAACTTCAGAAGGCGTAGCGCAAATGCTCGCTACTTTTTTACGCCAAGAATTCAGACGCAATATATTTTCGCGAGCTGCAGGACTCGTAGCTTTGCCTGTTATCAACGCTTTCAAACGACGAGTTGATCATCGCCAGTACAATGGTGCCAGCCTGCTTGGGCTACGTGGCATTGTTATAAAAAGCCATGGATCTGCTGATAGGCATGCATTTTGTGCAGCCATCAAACGGGCCACTGAGGAAGTGCGCGGGGGAATGTTGCGTCATATCAGTGAACACATAGCAGAATTACAACACAATATCAAAAAAAATAAATTCAATTCAGCTACTGTGGAATGAAACAATAAAAATGTACTCAAGAATCATTGGAACAGGCAGTTATTTACCTGAAAAAATTCTGACTAATCATGATCTCGAGCGTATGGTGGATACCAGTGATGAATGGATACGTGCTCGCACTGGCATTATCCAACGCCATATTGCGGCTGAGAATCAGATGGCAAGTGATCTTGCGCTGGAAGCAAGTCGCAGAGCTATAGATGCAGCAGGTATTCAAGCTCAAGAGATTGATCTGATCATTCTGGCTACGACAACCCCGGACATGATTTTTCCGAGCACTGCTTGTATTCTGCAGGATAAACTTGGCATTAGTGATGGCCCAGCATTTGATGTGCAAGCGGTATGTAGCGGCTTTATTTATGCTCTGGCTACGGCTGACATGTTTGTCAGTTCTGGCAAGTGTCGAAATGCACTGGTTGTAGGAACCGAAGTATATTCACGCATTCTTGATTGGACTGACCGTAGCACTTGTGTTTTATTTGGCGATGGCGCTGGGGCTGTAGTATTGACGCAAAGCAATCAACCTGGAATACTTTCAAGTCATTTGCATGCCAACGGAAGCTATAACAAAGTACTTGCAGCACCGGGTAATATCTGTGGCGGTAAAATTCAAGGCTCACCTTTTATTACTATGGAAGGAAACACTGTATTCAAATTTGCAGTTAAAGTTTTAGAAGAGGCGGTGTCTGAGGCCATCACAGCTAATAATTTACAAGCATCCGATATTGATTGGTTGATTCCCCATCAAGCAAACATCCGTATCATAAAATCTACTGCCAAGAAACTTGGAATTCCAATGAAAAAAGTGGTTACGACTGTCGATCAGCATGGTAACACTTCCGCCGCTTCTGTACCGTTAGCTTTGGACATTGCCGCACGTGACGGACGTATTAAAACTGACCAGTATGTCTTACTGGAAGGTGTTGGCGGCGGTTTTACTTGGGGGTCAGTACTACTGCGCTGGTGATACATGAAAACTGCATTTGTTTTTCCTGGACAGGGATCGCAATCAATCGGCATGATGAAAGGTTACGCAGATCTCCCATTGATGCACGAAACATTTTCTGAGGCTGCTGATATTCTTAAGCAGGATTTATGGATATTGGTTAATCAAGGTTCAGCTGAAGATATTAACTCAACAATCAATACACAGCCCATTATGTTAACGGCTGGGGTCTCAGTTTATCGCGCATGGGAAAGCTTGGGAGGAAAAAAACCAGATTACTTAGCAGGACACAGCTTGGCGGAGTATACGGCACTCGTTGTATCGGGAGTTTTAAGTTTTTCTGATGCACTAAGGCTGGTAAGTTATCGCGCAAAAATCATGCAAGAGTGTGTCCCGGAAGGTGTGGGTGGCATGGCGGCAATAGTAGGATTAGATGATGATGAAGTACGAGCAGTTTGTACTGAGGTTATGAGTAATTACGAAGGAATGTTATTAGAACCCGCTAATTTCAACTCACCCGGTCAAGTAGTCATCGCCGGCCATAAAAATGCGGTACAGCATGCAATGGAGCTATCCAAAGCAAAAGGCGCGAAGCTAACAGTGTTGTTGCCAATGAGTATTCCATCACATTGCTCACTCATGAAACCAGCCGCAGAAAAAATGCGTCAATTACTTGAGAAAATATCGTTTGAATCACCCACGATCCCCATTTTGCATAATGTAGATGTACAACAGCATTATGAGGCCGCGTCTATCAGAGAAATATTGGCAAAGCAGCTATATAGTCCAGTACGATGGACAGAAACCATTCGCGCTTTTGTATCAGCGGGTGTAGATCATGTCGTCGAATGTGGACCAGGCAAGGTATTAACCGGTTTGACAAAGCGTATCGATGGAAAATTAAAAAGCTTATCACTGACGGATAGTAATACCCTCAAACAGACAATCGATATATTGAAATAAATTGCAGCCAATATATTATCAAACGGAGAAATAATGTTAGACACCCAAGTAGCTTTAGTTACAGGCGCCAGCCGAGGAATTGGACAAGCTATAGCCTCTGAGTTAGGCAAGCATGGTGCTATTGTAATAGGTACGTCGACAACTCAGGATGGCGCAGAAATTATCAGTCAGTATCTAAAAGAAGCCCAAATAAAAGGAATGGGCCTAGCAATGAATGTCAACAGCATTGCACAAATTAATAGCGCCATTGAAACTATCCGTGAAATATTTGGTGAGATTAGTATATTGGTCAATAATGCTGGAATCACTCGCGACAATTTACTGGCCAGAATGAAAGATGAAGAATGGGATGAAATCATCGAAACCAACCTAAAATCGGTATTCCTCCTAAGTCGCGCTGTACTACGCTCCATGATGAAAGCTCGCTCAGGACGGATTATTAATATTTCATCTGTTGTCGGGGTAACCGGCAACCCCGGACAAACAAATTATGCTGCAGCCAAAGCTGGTATGATCGGTTTCAGTAAATCACTAGCGCGTGAGGTAGGAAGCCGAAATATTACCATTAATTGCATTGCTCCTGGGTTTATCGATACTGATATGACGCGATCTCTTACCGCTGAGCAGCAGCAAAATCTAATCCAGCATATTCCATTAGGAAGATTGGGGCACCCAGCAGATATAGCGTCAGCAGCAGTCTTTCTAGCTTCTCCAGCAGCAAGTTACATTACAGGCACGACTTTACACGTGAATGGTGGAATGTATATGGATTAATTGAATTTAGTAATTTGGAGAAAACCTTCCAAATTACGGCATTAATCTTTATGTCAAATGATCCTATTAATAAAAAGCTTTGTTAGAAATAGCCTGAATGTAGTAAAGGTGTTAGTTTTGTTAGTATAAGAAATTTGTTAAAATTGTTTAGATTTTCTCACGTAGACAGGAAGGGTGTATAGATGGAAAATACAGATATAGAACAACGCATTAAAAAAATTGTAGCCGAACAATTAGGTGTAAATGAAGCAGACGTCAAAAATGAATCCTCTTTTGTAAATGACTTAGGTGCTGATTCGCTTGATACCGTAGAGCTTGTTATGGCATTGGAAGAGGAATTTGAGTGCGAGATTCCTGACGAACAAGCTGAAAAAATCAATACTGTTCAAGAAGCGATTGACTACGTTAATCAGCATACCTCTCATTAATTTTTCTTCTATCTTTATCTACCGGAGTTATTTTTGTCCAAACGTAGGATAGTCGTTACAGGACTAGGTATTGTTTCACCTGTAGGAAATAATGTTTCTGATGCCTGGCAGAACATTGTTGCTGGAAAATCTGGCATTACCAAGATCACTCGCTTTGATGCTTCATCTTTTTCTTCACAAATTGCTGGCGAAGTTAAGGATTTCGAAATTACGCAGTATCTATCAGCAAAGGATGCGCGCCGAATGGATATTTTTATTCATTACGGCATGGCAGCGGCAATCCAAGCAATAGAAGATGCGGGTGTTGAAGATCTGGCAGGGCTTGATCCAGAACGTATAGGCGTTAATATTGGCTCTGGTATCGGTGGCCTGCCAATGATTGAAGATACTGATACTGCTTATCATGCTGGCGGGCCACGTAAAATTTCTCCGTTTTTCATACCCAGTACTATCATCAACATGATATCCGGTAATCTATCTATCATGTTCGGATATAAAGGTCCCAATTTGGCTATTGTGACTGCATGCACTACTTCTACCCATACTATTGGTAGCTCCGCACGCATGATTGAATATGGGGATGCAGATATTATGGTTTGCGGTGGTGCAGAATCATGTGTAAGTCCGCTTGCGATTGGGGGATTTTCTTCAGCCAGAGCTCTATCAGTCCGGAATGATGACCCCGCTTCAGCCAGCCGTCCCTGGGATAGAGATAGAGATGGCTTTGTTTTAAGTGAAGGCGCCGGTATTTTAGTTTTAGAAGAACTGGAACATGCAAAACAACGTGGTGCAAAAATATATGCAGAACTCGTTGGATTCGGTATGAGCGCGGATGCACATCACATGACTGCCCCGTGCGAAGATGGCGAAGGAGCAGCCCGATGTATGTCAAACGCTCTTAAGACCGCAGGTGTTAACACCAATGAGGTTAACTATATCAATGCTCATGGCACCTCGACTCCTTTGGGCGATATAGCCGAAACGATTGCAATCAAACGGTGTTTTGGCGATCATGCAAGAAAACTTGTTATCAATTCTACCAAATCAATGACTGGTCACTTATTAGGGGCTGCTGGTGGAATAGAGGCCATATTTTCTGTACTGACTCTATACCATCAACTCGTACCACCTACTATTAATCTTTTTGAACCTGATCCAGAGTGTGATTTGGATTATGTTCCCAATACTGCCAGAGATATGAAAATCAATTTAGCAATATCAAACTCCTTCGGGTTTGGGGGAACTAACGGCACGTTGGCATTTCGTAAGATTTAGCTATAGATTTGGCGTATGTGGGCATTAAAGCGCCTCTTCCAGAAACCAGGATTACTTTTTTTATTTACTTTCATTGGAATTGCTCTCTTTGTCGGTTGGTTTTATTATCTTGTTAATACTGCAACTAAGTTACCATTTACCCCTTACGAATTGTCGATTACATCAGGAAACAACCTAAAAAGTATTTCCAATCGACTAACTTCTGATCATTTGATCCCCAATGCCTGGTCTTTCATCTTATTATCGAAAGTGCTCGGCTATGAATCATCTATAAAGGCAGGTGAATATGTACTTGTTGAAGATACTTCCCCTCGGCAGTTACTGGAATATCTTGTTAAGGGTGATGCGAAACAAAATGAAATTCGGTTCATTGAAGGGTGGACATTTCTCCAGCTCAGGAAAGTGTTAGATGAACATCCAGCAATTCGACACGATACACTTAATCTTAGCGAGCAAGAAATTCTACAGCTGATTGGTGCCAGTGAATTAAAAGCAGAAGGCTTATTTTTCCCGGACACCTATTTTTTTCTAACAGATAGCAGCGATATTAGCATTTTAAAACGCGCCTACCGAACAATGCAAAATCATCTAAAAGCAGCCTGGTCTTCTCGAAAAGAATCTCTTCCCTTAGAATCAGAATATGAAGGATTGATTCTAGCTTCGATCATTGAAAAAGAGACTGGCAAGGAAAGTGACCGCGGCATTATTGCAGGCGTATTAGTCAATCGGCTGCACTTGGGTATGAAACTGCAAGTTGATCCAGCTGTTATATATGGAATAGGCCATAAATTTGATGGCAATTTACGTAAGCAAGACTTGCTTAGCGATCAAGAATACAATACTTATACCCGTTCCGGACTTCCTCCCTCGCCTATTGCTATGCCAGGACTAGCTTCAATTCAAGCAGCTTTTAATCCAGCAGAGACCGATGCGCTCTATTTTGTTGCGAAGGGTAATGGTGAATCGCATTTTTCAACCAAACTGAAAGACCATAACCGTGCTGTGCATGAATACCAGAAACGGTAGTACTCATGCTCCACACCTCTGAATCCACGCTCTTTTACAAAATTAAATAATGCAGTTTTCCATCGTCATTCCCACTCTCAACGAATCAGAAAATGTGGACTTACTGTTAACACGTTTGCTTGCTCTTGATTTGGTACCAGGAAGTTTTGAAGTTATTTTTGTTGATGACGGGTCAACGGATGGAACACCAGAAAAAATACGTAGATGGGAAGCACACAAGAAAAATATTCATCTTGTTGAGAGACAGGAAAAACCAGATCTAACGGCATCAATTCTGGCAGGTACAGCTATCGCCAAAAGCGATATCATCGTTGTAATGGACGCAGATTTGAGCCATTTACCTGAGCAGTTACCCGCTGTCGTTGCGCCAGTACTGGATGGTAATTATGACGTTGCAGTAGGTAGCCGATACATTCCCGGCGGAAGTACTCAAGGTTGGCCTCTATATCGGCAATGGCTGTCACGGGCGGGTGGCCTACTTGCACGCCCTATTTGCGATGTAAGCGATGCTACTTCTGGTTTTTTCGCATTTCATCGCAAGCTTATAACCAATATCCCAGAAAAGGCTCGCGGATACAAAATACTTCTTGAGTTGTTGATGTCAGGTCAAGGAAATCTTAGCGTCATAGAGATACCCATCACATTTCATGACCGAGCACAAGGCACCTCGAAATTATCCCTTTCACATCATCTGATTTATCTACAGCGGTTGATCACACTAGCCGGAGGCACAGTATCTATCGGCACAGCTAGCCGTTTTGCAATTGTTGGGTTTATGGGTATTTTTGTCGATGCTTTGATATTCCAATGGATGATAAGTTGGAACTCTGGACTCGCATTGGCTCATATTACGAGTTTTTTAGCAGCGGTTACTATAAATTATACACTTAACTCTAAATGGTCGTTTCGATCGTATCATGAGGGCAACCTAGATTGGTATCAATTTGGTCGCTTCTTAACTGTCGGATTATTTGCACTACTCTTACGTGGTGGCGTACTTGCGCTCCTTGTCTATACTTGGCATTTGCCAGCCGAGTTAGCGATATTCCCAGCAATTGCAGCAACAGCAGCTGTTAATTATCTTGGCTCAGCCTTTTATGTTTTCCCAGAAAATAGAAATCGCCCATCATTAGATATACGCTGGCGAGTGGCTGCAGTTGGAATTGTGCTTTTTGTTATTCTACTGCGCCTTGTTTATCTTGGTCTGGCTCAACTCATTCCTGATGAGGCTTATTATTGGCAATATACTCAGCACATGGATTTGAGTTTCTTCGATCATCCTCCAATGGTGGCTTGGTTAATCTGGCTAGGTACCACAATTGCAGGCCAAAATGAGTTAGGTGTCAGAATCGGCGCCTTTATCTGTGGCTTGATAGCTATGGGCTACCTCTATGCATTTGCGCGCAACCTATATGACAAATCAACAGGTATGCGTGCAATCATGCTGCTATCTATCCTGCCATTTGGCTTTGCTTCTGGTCTAGTGATGACACCCGATGCACCATTGATTGCCACTTGGGCTGCCACTTTATATTATATGGAGCGTGCTCTTGTAGCTGGTCGAAACATAGCTTGGCTAGGGATGGGAGTTGCTTTTGGTTTGGGCCTATTGTCCAAATATACACTCGGTTTATTGGGTATTGCCGCTTTAGCCTTTGTTATTTTGGATCCTGCTGCGCGTCGTTGGATGCGTCGGCCTCAACCCTATCTCTCGGCAATCCTCGCACTATTGCTATTCTCACCCGTTATCATCTGGAATTATGAAAATAACTGGGTTTCATTTTTATTTCAAACTGAAAGACTTGGTGGTGGAGGGCATACTTTCTCCGTCCATTACCTGCTCCTTTATATCGCAATCATTTTAACCCCAGTGGGCTTATATGCTGCCTTGCATGCGCTTCGATATATTTGCTCTAAGAATAACAACTATGATAAATGTGAGCGTAGGCGCAATTTATTTGTGCTTATATTTACTGGAATTCCACTGGTAATTTTCTTGGGCATCAGTACGTTTGATACACCACGATTTCATTGGACCAGCCCTGTCTGGCTTGCCATTTTACCCACTATCGCATGGATGATGGGGCAGAGTAGGACCCTATATACTATCTCCAGTCGTCTGCGTGCAATATGGCAACCAACCATTATCGTTTCGTTACTTGCCTATACATTTGTACTACATTATGTCGTACTAGGTATTCCAGGAATACCCTATCAATTTCTTACTGAACATTATTTCTGGAAGGAAGCCACTCTTGAAGTCGAAAAGATAGCTGAAGAGATGCGATCCCAAACTGGACAAGTGCCGATTGTAGTAGGCATGAGTAAATGGTCAATTGCAAGTGCATTATCTTTTTACAATAAAGATAGTAATAAAATGGATATCCGCTCGCGAAATATGTTTGGAGACAATAGTGCCATGTATGATTTCTGGTTTCCATCGCATCCACCTAGTAACCGTCCTATTATCTTAGTAGGAATGGAACGCCATACGCTTGAGCGTGATCGAGAAGGAGACGAAATTGATCACATGCTTGACCAACCTAGTACTGTACAATATAGAATAGTGACACGAAATGGTACACCCTTGCGTCACTTATACTATCGCACCGCACAAGGATACCATGGCAGCGCTATCTCAAAGCTCACTAAAAGACAGTGAATACAACTGCGCAGTATAAATCAAACCCTCGAACTGTGCCTGCCCTACTTATGACGACTCTTTAGTGGCTATGCTTGAGCATAGTCTCAACCAGCCAAATAGAACCAATTCCAAAACTAATTAGCACCACTTGCTGAACTGTGGCAGCCAACTCAGGTCGTTTATGCAAACCTGGAATGAGATCTGCCATTGCCACATAAATCATACACGCTGTTGCAATTGCAAGCATTGGCAAGACGAGATGATTAAGTTGATGCAGCATAAAATAAGCAAGTACCCCTCCTACTAAAGTTGCAACACTTGATAGCAAATTAAGTAAAAGCGCATGAGTGCGGCTGTAACCAGAATTGAGCAGAATAATAAAATCACCAGCCTCTTGGGGAACTTCATGAGCAATAATTGCAATAGCGGTAACAATGCCGAGCTGGATATCAACCATAAAAGCTGCTGCAATGAGTATGCCATCGACAAAATTATGAAATGTGTCTCCTAAGATAATCATCATACCGCTACGGCCATGATCGCTCTGGATCTTGTAAATAGAACGACCATGCTCAGGATCATGTACCTCACATTCATCCATATGGCAGTGCCGCCACAGCACGAGTTTCTCTAGGATAAAAAAAATGAGTATACCTAGCAGAACTATGATCGTTATTTGTTTTGGATTCTCAGAAAGCTCGAGAGCCTCAGGCAGAGTGTTTAAGAATGCCGCCCCTAGCAGTGCCCCGATTGCGTATGAAACCAACATAGATACCCATGAGCTACGAGTATTAAAAGTCAATATGGCCGCAAACAGTATACTCAGTAAGCCACCAAGCAGGCCAGCCAGAATGATCCAGGTGAGAGTTGACATAAAATTTATTTTTTGCAGAAAATCATGGAAGATAAACGCCTTGTATCATGTGTTATAGCACTTGCCAACCTAAGAAACAAAATGCTTTCCTCCTTAAAGGAAAGCACCAGAATGATTTAGTGGTTTGTTGCTAGCACCCAAAAATATATTTATTCTCCATGATAAATTTATACACGGTATTTGTGCTACTTTCTTCCACATTTGCGCCCCAACGACTTCTTCTCATTTAAGTCGTATCTGCTAACCAAATCAGTGCGGCCATTCTGCCTGTTTTACCATCTCGGCGATAAGAATAGAATCTTGATGGGTCACTAAATGTACACTCATAACCGCCATAAACTTTAGTGACTCCAACATCTGTCAGTCGTTGCCGTGCCAATATAAATAGATCAGCAAACCATTTCTTATCACTATGGCCAGGAGTAAAGGCAGCGCCAGATTTGCTATCTTGCTCCAAGAACACTTCCCGCACTTCTTCCCCGATCTCAAAATGCTTGGGACCAATTGCAGGACCAAGCCAGGCAATAATTTCAGAGCTCTTACAAGCCATCTCCGTAATAGAGTTCTCAATTACTCCTCTGGCTAATCCTCGCCAGCCAGCATGGACAACACCCACAACACTGCCTGCTGTATCGCATAGAAATATCGGTAAACAGTCTGCCACCAATATTGCACACACTCTCCCGCCACAACGACTCAATGCTGCGTCACCTTCAGGCTTTACTTCATTCTCTTCCACCCAGACTGGTCTCGCTCCATGAACTTGTTTCAACCAGCATGGATTACTCGGCAAATATGTACGTAGCAATGCGCGATTCTGTTGTACCAATAATGAATCATCGTGTACATGATCACCTAAGTTTAGTTCTGCGTAAGCACCGCTTCTGTTTTTACTCACCCCGCCCTTTCGGGTAGTGAAAATTGCTTTTACATTTGGTGGCGATGGCCAGCTTGGGGTAATCCAGTGATGCATAATGTAAGAAGAATTCATTTTATAGCTAATCGGAAAATAGCATATTGTTCTGCCAGCATTCTAATTAGATCTATAAAAAATCTTTCACTGAATAATTGATGAATGTAGCTTAGAAAAAGCTTGGCAGACATGTTCGATTTGCTCAGAAGTATGTGCTGCATTTACGCTGCATCGTACCAATGATTTACCTTCAGGTGCTGCCGGGGGAAGAATCAAGTTGACGTAAATGCCATTCTCAAGCAAGCCGTTCCACAAAGCTAATGCTTGTTGGGGATTATCTAATATGGTTGCTACGACAGGTCCAGGTTCTGGACCAACTTGAAGTCCGATCATCTTAAGATGCGAATAGAGTTGCCGTGCATTTCTCCATAGCTGCTCACGTAATTTACTGCCATCTCGGAGTAATCTTAAAGCCACGCGCGTTGCTGCAATGGTAGATGGCGAAGGTGAAGCTGTGAAAATATAAGGGTGACTCACATAACGTAACTGGTCAAGTTGCAGATGATTACTCACACAATAACCGCCTATCCCACATAAACTTTTACTAAAAGTTCCAGTAATAAAATCAACTTGGTTGATGAGTCCAGTCTTTTCAGCCAGGCCTTGCCCAGTTTCACCCAAAACACCAAGCGAATGTGCTTCATCAAGCAGTAAAATACTGTTATAAGCATTTTTTAAGCTTACAATTTCAGCTAAAGGTGCTTGGTCACCCAACATACTATAGATACCCTCAGCAATAATGAGGGTATTCTTACTACGATCACCCAGCCGTCGAAGACGTTTTTCTAAGTCCGCCATATCATTGTGCCGGAAGCGGATGATATCCGCTCCACTTAGAATACATCCATCATATATACTTGCATGAGAGTCGCCGTCAATAAGTGCTACATCACCCGCGCCTATTAATCCGGAGATCGTTCCGAGATTAGCTTGATAGCCTGTTGTAAAAACGATACATGATCGGCAATGGTAAAAATCAGCAAATTCCATCTCGAGCGCACGATGCCCCGAATAATTTCCATTTGCCATTCGGGAACCTGTAGTACCTGTGCCTTCCTTATCTATCGCTTCATGTGCTGCTTTCCTACATTCTGGCGAGAAGCTAAGTCCAAGGTAGTTATTGGTACCAAGAAGCAAAATCCGACGTTCACCAATTCTTGCTTCTGTTGGAGAATAAATTTCTTCTATAGGTATACCAAAAGCGCTTAATCCAGTTGGTAATTGTGCCTTTCTAGCTGCAGCGGCTGCATCAAGTTTTTCTAGTAAATTCATTTTGAATCGGACATGATTCTGTAAATCAAATTAGCAAGATCACGGACAGTGAGCACGTCTGTGAGAGCATTCAATGGTATTGAAATATCAAAGTGATCTTCTAATTCCATAATGAGATTCAATAATTTTATGGAATCAATCGCTAGTTGAGTAATGAGATTTGTTTCGGGTGTAATTTCCAGTTCCGGATTTGCGAAACTTGCTAGGCGTTGGCTTAATAAATGCAAAATGTCTTCTTGGTTAATTTCTGCCATTCGTTAATTAAAAAATTCAGAGTTTGATCAATTGTGGCAATGTATCACAGAGATGAAGTTTAGGGTACCAGCACGCTAAACCTCGCTTCAAAGGCGCTATATCACACACCCAATCTGGGTGTTGTAATTCGCATACTTTTCCAGGAGTCAACATGGGTGAATAGCCTATTAATCGGGATACCCACAAATTAACGCAGGCGATTAATTGAAGCATTGGGCCAGGTAATCTAATGCATCTAACAGGTTTTCCTAAAATGTCTTGCGCAATAGCTGCTACTAGTCGATAAGTATAACCACCCGGCGTGCCATCATCAATCTCAAAAGTCCCTGTAATGGGTTTATCGCTACGCAACCAACAATGAATCGCTGCTACTAAATCATTAACATGAAGCAATCCGAAGCGATTAGCCAAATGACCGACAGAGGGTAGTACGCCATAACAAGCTGCTTTAAAAAGTGGTTGAAGCTCTTTATCGCCGGGACCATACACAGCCGCGGGACGAAAGATAGTACATGGCATATTGTCCGAACAATCATTAATCAGTTGTTCAGCTTTGAATTTACTGATCGCATACCATGAAAGTTTAGGTTCTCTTGCTGCCAGAGAAGATATAAAAAGGAAACGAGGCCCAGATTTCTGCTCAATAATTGCGTGCAATAGATTATCTGTACCCACTACGTTATTATGTAAAAAGCTTCCTAGGGAATTGCCTCTTACCGCGCCTGCGCAATGTATTACAGCAGATACTCCCTTAACAAGTCTTTGTAGCGACCCGTGATTATCTAAATCCCCATATATCCACTCTAGGTTTTCTCGTTCAGCAGATGAGACCCGTCGAGTCAATGCGCGAACGTTCCATCCATTTCCCAGCAGACTATCAAGCAATGCCTGACCGATAAACCCAGTGGCACCCGTTACTGCCACCACTTGTGACATTTAATATTATCTGTCTCCAGACTGAACTATAGATATCTGATCAGCTATATTTGCGCGTTGAAGAAAACCTTGTCGTGCTGCAAAACGTGACAGTTTACCAGATGATGTTCTCGGTAACGTGTGAGGTGGTACTAATTCAACTAAACAGTTAACACCAAAAGCCATATAGACCATTTGCTGTAGCCGACTTGTAAGGGACTGCCTTTCCTCCACCGAGGATAAACGACACTCAACAACTAACACGACGATCGTCGTATCATCTGCCCCATTAATTCCAAAAGCTGATGCTTCACGGGATCTAACTTCTGGTTGCTGCTCGGCAAGCTCCTCTATATCTTGCGCACGAATATTTCGACCGTTAACAATAATGACATCAGTACGGCGTCCAGTAATATACAAATCACCTTCCAGAATGAATCCAATATCACCTGTATCAAGCCAGCCTCCCGGCTTTAATGCCTTATTGGTTTCTTCGTGATTATTATAGTATCCGGTCATAATGCTCTTTCCTTGAACCAAAACACTACCAACCATCATCTGGGACAGCTCTTCTCCATTATCACCAACAATTTTAACAGTATGCTCGGGAAGTGGACGGCCACAATTGACAAACTCATTAAATTTCCTGCCTTCCGCTTGTACTCTCACTGCCATTTTCTTTTCAACCAACGTTTTAGTATCAACCTGTAAACTCATCACGCCTTGATTAATCTTCGAGAAAGAAACAGCAAGAGTAGATTCTGCCAAGCCATAGCAAGGTAAAAAAGCACGCTCATCAAAGCCTGCCGCAGAAAATTTATCTGCGAAGTTTCTTAAAATATCTGGTCGGATCATTTCGGCTCCGATACCTGCTGCACGCCAACAGCTTAAATCAAGTTCCTTTAAATCCGACTCTCGAACTCTTAACGCACAAAGCTTAAGACCAAACGGTTGACTAAAAGCAACCGTACAGCGATTACGGCTAATTAATTTCAACCATTGCAGTGGCCTAATTGCAAAATCCCGTGTTGCCAAATAATCCACCGAGAGCTGGGCGGCCATTGGTGACAATACAAGACCCACCAAACCCATATCATGATAAAACGGAAGCCACGAAACACAACGATCACTAGCATGCACTTCTAGTCCATTACGCACTATTCCACGGAGATTACACATCAAGGCTCGCTCTGTAATAACTACTCCGCGAGGCATCCGTGTACTCCCTGAAGTAAACTGTAAATAAGCAACTTCTTCCGGAGAGTTGGGTTGCAAAACCACTTCTACTTCTGGCAACATATCAAGCTGATTTGGCGTTCCGACCCATTGCAAATGATCAGTGCTTAAACCTTCAACAGCTTCTTCAAGAAACCCAACAAAATCAAGATTAGCTATTGCAACACTTGCTTGGCTACTTTCAAGCATGCCACGCAGCTGTCGAACATATATTGCATGACTGCCAAGATTAACGGGTATTGGCATCGCAAAAGGAACAAACCCTGCATATCGGCATGCAAAAAACAACTCAATAAACTCAGGCGTTGTATCAGCAATTAGCGCCACACGATCACCACGCGCCAAACCTAAACCAGATAAACGGCGAGCAGCTATATGCGCATTTTGTTTAAGTGCACTATAGGAAAGTACTGATCGCAACTCTCCCTTTGCATCATAAAAATTATATCCTGTCGCTCCGCCTGCTGCATACTCCAGTGCATCAATCAGCGTATCAAAATCTGCCAGTCGCTGAACCAGCGTGCTAGCTGTAGGTGTCGCTGCCATTGACAATTTGCTTGAAGGCTGAGTATCAGATTCTTGCATTAGCGGATCCTCCAGCGTAATTATTGTCGAACTCAAGATCTTCCCCTCGAAGTAATGGTGCTGGTCATCTTATTCTAAGACCATTTTAACGCAATAATCCCCAAAGACATTTTTTATCAATGCGTTAGATTATTATCCATACGTCTTTATTTTTCGTTGCTTATTAAATACAACTGTCTCATATTCATTGACGAAGGAGCTTATAGCAAGCGCGATTTCCCTGTCAAGGCTATATTAATCACATGTTGTTTTATAACAACAGTCGCATTATTGATCTAGTCAGATAAAGTTTTAGCTACTAAATTAAATTTATAGCAATAAATTAGTACATAAGTAACGTTAAAGTAATTAGGTCCGTTTCAAAACTCGACATAGCGGGCGAGCCTGCGAGACCTAAGTTTTATCATAGCGGTATAGATAGAGGTGAGAGCGGTTTTGGCATGTCGTGATGTGTCAAAGCCGACATCGCTCCTCGCATCCGTCCCGTCTGTCTTTATGGACCACGCATCAATAATGGTCAGCGCCGGGCTTTCCTTCCGGCCTTCCAGACCGCGCGAGCGACGCGATACAGAGCATCGTGAATACACTCCCATACGGGGTCGTGCGTATCCACTCCCGGAAATAACGGTAAACCGTCTGCCATGAGGAAGTCTT
The DNA here is from genome assembly GCF_900107335.1 of Nitrosomonas sp. Nm58. Lineage (NCBI taxonomy): Bacteria > Pseudomonadati > Pseudomonadota > Betaproteobacteria > Nitrosomonadales > Nitrosomonadaceae > Nitrosomonas > Nitrosomonas sp. Nm58. The sequence goes on from NZ_FNPQ01000006.1 coordinate 47,395, forward strand.
TGGGTCGCATATTCCACTGGCAGCCCGGTTGCAGCAAAGAGAATATCTCGCGCTCACCACGGCGCAAAAACAAGTCGTGTACGGACAACCTGTGCGGCGGGTAGCAGAGCCACAGACACGGCTTTATTTTCTCCCATTCCGTACCTGTCATATCGCTTGCATAATCCTTGCGAGTGTCAGGTGTCCATACCATCGGTTCCTCTTGTAAAGCATCGAACACTTCACAAGTGAATCGAATTGTTAGTCCGCGCTCAACCCTTATATCAGAAGCCTTGAAACAGACTCTCAGAGCTATCGCAGACTAATAATTGACCAACCATTCCTTTGTGCATGCCCTTCGAGCGTGGCATCAGGATCAACGGCGACAGGATGCGTCACTTTCTTCAGAAGCGGTAGATCATTCAGTGAGTCACTATAAAACCAGCTTTCTAAAAAAGAAAGCCAAGTTAGATTATGCTCATCCAGCCATTGCTCCAGTCGCGTGATTTTCCCTTCTCTGAAGCAAGGTGTTCCTGATATTCGACCTGTGAATTGACCCTCTTTCTGCTCTGGCTCAGTTGCAATCAGATGGTCAATGCCTAATATCCGCGCAATTGGTGCGGTGACGAAGCTGTTGGTTGCCGTTATGATGACGCATAAATTACGCTCGAGCTTATGCTTTGCAATCAACTCATGCGCACCTGGCGCAATCAGTGGGATGATTTTCTTCTGTATGAATTCACTGCGCCATGCGTCAAGCTGCTCTCGTGGATGTCTTGCAAGCGGTTTTAGCTGAAAATCAAGAAATTCATGGATATCGAGCGTCCCTGCTTTATATTGTTCATAAAATTCAATATTTCGCGCTTCATACACTTCGCGATCAAGCACTTTCTGTTCGATTAGAAATTGAGCCCATTGAAAATCACTATCTCCAGCAAGAAGTGTATTGTCAAGATCAAATAAAGTCAGCTTCATGAGGCAGCCTGTAATAATTCACGTAATAAGGGAAGTGTTATTTGCCGCTGCTTGGCAAGCGAATAACGATCCAATGCATCAACCACTCTAATTAAGGTAGGTAAATCACGCTGCTCGTGCCGCAACAGATAATCGCAAATCTCATGAGACAACTCGAACCCGCAGCTGATTGCATGACTTTTCATAGCTTCTCTTTTCTCCTCATCGCTTAATTCATGTATCTGATAAGCTAATCCCCAGCCAAGACGCGTAACTAGATCCTGCCGTAAGGTCAATTGTGTAGGGGGTACTTCGCCACTTACCAAAAATAATGCATTTCCTTCCTCTCGTACCTGGTTATAAAAATTAAATAATCTGACTTGTGCAACTGACCCCAATCGTTCTACATTATCGATCGTCACACAGTCAATAGAATCCGCATCAAACACAAATTCACTATTAATTTCACATGAAACATAAATTGCCCTAAGCTGCTGTTGGACAAATGTCTCAGCCACCGCCTGCAACAAATGGCTTTTACCACACCCAGCACTACCCCACACGTAAATAAAACGCTCTGGATTCTGATTAGCATTAGTTACAGCATTCCTGAGTGTTTGTAGCAATTCAAGATTACGCCCTGGAATAAAGTTCTCCAGTGTGGGGGGCCGTGGTGGCGCAATATCGAGCAATAACTGCTTCATGGACGCATACAGAGATTATTTCAGAAATAATCCTACTTTACTTTCTTAGCAACACGATCATCAGTACCTGCCTCAGGATAAACGAATCGTTCTGGACTTACTATCTCCAACTTTTGGCAAACGAACCGTCAATACACCATTCTTGTAATTAGCCTCTGCTCTCTCGGTATCCACATTGCGTGGCAACGGAACCGATCGTTGGAATGTTCCATAGGCACGTTCCATAATATGGTAAGTGCTATCCTGGGTAACCCGTTCGAAGCGTTTTTCTCCACTTAGATAGAGCATGCTGCCATCCAGGGTGATTTGCCAATCTTCTTTCTCAATACCAGGCACTTCCACGCGCACAACGATCTCTTTATCCGTTTCCTCCACTTCTCCTGCCAGCAAACTCCACCGTGGAAGCACGGGCAGCTGACTATCGCGCTCCGCGATCGCTTTATCTTTGCTGTGTGAGAAATGGGTCAGCGCCTCTCCACTACGACTAAGCAACTCACGCCAGCCTTCAGAAAGATTTTCCCAGGCACGACCCAATTCACGGCCGATACTTTTTCCTGCCTCTTTTAATGATTCCAACATAATTGTTCTCCTATTTCATCATTAAAAAATACATTGATGGCCGTTTTATAATCACTGATACCATCAACGCGACCAATTCACTCGCAGCAAGTTTTCATCCGAGTTATAGTGAAACTCAAGCTCACCCTGATAGGCATGATGAATCGCCTCGCCCATCCCGCGAGCAAGATGGATATCCGTGGTAGTAATCAACGTGGAATCGTTTGCTTCTTCGATCTCCATAATACGTTTGAGAGGATGTTCTGCACGCTGATACTTTTCCTCATTATGCACAAGATGCATGATTTCCTCGCGATGCGCTGAAAAAAACGCTCCCTGCAGGGTCAAAAAGCCCGCAGGATAGTGATCATGGATACGATGGCAGGCTGGGCAAGTTTCTCGATGGGCATCATCTGGAGCAGCCAACCACTGCCAGCGCCCCTGATGATAGACTGCATTACAATCTGGGCACACGGTCGGCTCATGTAACTTACCTTTGGCCTTATAAGCATCATAAACTCGCTCCTGAAAAAAATTATCGCGACGAGTAATCTTATAGAAACCTGGGGGAATTTTAGAATGACTCATAGCACACATCTCCTTTAATAAATATGAAATATGAGCATCATGACTTGACTTAACAAGGTTCAATATAGCTCATGACTACTTACCGAGCGATCAAAACTACGAATCCAGCTTTCTCAAGTCTCATATCCTACCTGTCTTTTAAGTGATTAACCAGATTACCATCACAAAACTGACTACCCGTTAGCCGTTTAAGCGTATGATTTGAGTGACAGACAGAAAGGAGGGGAAGGAAATGTTTCGTGATCGTAAAGAAGCAGCCATCTTATTAGCAAAGCAACTGAATCTGTATCATGACCAACACCCCCTGGTGCTGGCGATTCCCCGTGGTGCAGTACCTATGGCGAAAATTATCTCCGACATGCTAAATGGCGACATGGATGTCGTGCTCGTACGCAAATTACGTGCACCCGATAATCCGGAATTCGCCATTGGTTCAATAGATGAAACAGGGTGGACATATCTTGCCGAATATGCACACCAGGTGGTAGACGATCCACGTTATATCGAAATCGAGAAAGCCACTCAACTTGAAGTCATGCGCGAGCGGCGTAATAGCTACACACCGATTCGTCCACCTATGGATCCACAAGGACGCATCGTCATCATAGTAGATGATGGTCTAGCAACCGGTTCCACCATGATCGCTGCTCTGCATGCCGTACGCGCTAAACATCCTCAAAAATTGATATGCGCGGTACCTGTTGCACCCGCCGAAACTCTGGCTAAAGTGGCGCCTTATGCAGATGAGATGGTATGCCTTGATACCCCAAAGCTGTTTTATTCAGTAGGACAATTTTATCAATCATTTCCTCAGGTTAGTGATGAGGAAGTGATCAGGTTATTAAAAAAAAACGATGAGTAATTATTTTGGAATACTGAAATGCTGGACAAACCAGTCTGCCGCATGACGCGCAACCTGTTCCAGTGTGCCAGGTTCCTCAAATAAATGCGTCGCTCCCGGTATCAAAGTAAGCTGTTTTTCGCAATTCAACAGCGAATAGGCTTGTTGATTCAACTCAATCACACCGTAATCTACTCCACCAACAAGTAGCAAAGTGGGTGCAGTAACTTGCCTTAAAGCTTGCTCTCCAGCGAGATCAGGGCGCCCACCGCGCGATACCACGGCCGCAATTTTATTTTCCAGTTTTGCTGCAGCCTGCAGTGCTGCAGCTGCACCCGTGCTAGCACCAAAATACCCCACCTGCAGGGATTGCATCTTCGACTCACCCTTCAACCATAATGTGGCAGTGAGCAAGCGTCGTGTGAGTAATTCGATATCAAAGCGTGTTGCATAGTCTCGATCTTCTTCTTGCGTCAACAGATCAAATAGGAGTGTTCCCACACCACGATCCTGCAACACGCTAGCTACATAGGTATTACGTGGGCTGAGGCGACTACTGCCACTACCATGGGCAAATAGCACCACACCTGCTGCAGAAGGTGGCAACACCCATTCACCACCCAGTCGGGCAGCGCCATCCTGAATAAATACTGCGCTCATATTAAGTCTCCTATAGCAACTGGAATACGCCGCCTGCCAAATATCTCGGCATATTCACCAAAACGACCAGCAATGGTGGCATTACAATCAGGACAATGACCGTCTGTAGTCAGACGATACTGCGCAATCTCATACCAGTCACGCTCAATCAAAGCTGCGCCACATGATGAGCAAAAGGTGATCTCTCCCTCTCGATTATGCACGTTTCCCGTATAAACGTACTTGAGTCCTGCCGTCTGGGCAATTTTTCGTGCCTGAATCAGGGTACTCGTTGGAGTACTCGGTATGTCAATCATCTTGTAGTCGGGATGAAACGCCGTAAAATGTATTGGTACTTCTACATCGAGTTCTCTAGCCACCCACTCACTGAGCGCCTGCAGTTCTTCTGCAGAATCATTGAATCCAGGAATTAATAATGTTGTCAATTCAAGCCATATCTGTGTTTCATGTTTGAGATATTTCAGTGTATCGAGCACCGATTGCAAGCGCGAACCGGTTTGCTTGACATAGAATTCCTCGGTAAACGCTTTTAGATCGACATTGGCCGCATCCATTTTGGCGAAGAAATCGCGTCGGGGTTCGGCATGGATATAGCCCGCAGTGACTGCCACGGTCTTGATATCCCGCTCATGACATGCATCGGCCACATCCATGGCATATTCTGCAAAAATGACCGGGTCGTTATAGGTAAACGCAACACTTTTGCAACCCAAACGTTCGGCAGTTTGCGCAATGGCCTCCGGACTAGCCTGGTCAGCAAGCTTATCGAAGCTACGTGATTTGGAAATATCCCAGTTTTGACAGAATTTGCAGGCAAGATTGCAACCTGCCGTGCCAAAAGACAAAATACTGCTGCCCGGATAAAAGTGATTCAACGGCTTTTTCTCAATCGGATCCACACAGAAACCCGAAGAACGGCCATAGGTTGTCAGCACCATTTCATCGCCCACCCGGCCCCGTACAAAGCACGCACCGCGCTGCCCTTCATGCAATTTACAATCACGCGGACACAAGTCACACTGAATACGTCCATCACTCAGCCGATGCCAGTATTTGGCAGGATATCGTTCTGCATTGCTAATGGGTTCATCCATTTGGGTATTCCTCAACATCATCAATTTCACGCCATTTGGTTACGGTATAGCGCGACAGCTTGACCCCTTCTGCCCAAAAATCTGCAGGCAACCCTGCTTTCTGTTTCAATCGGGTCAGAAACTGACGTGGCTGCGAAAGCTCCTGCCACACTTGGGGTAAAAATGTACTGCGACAGTGGCCATATTCAAACACTACGCCATCTATACCTGGCCGCAACTGCACTAGCGCATCCGCCTCGTCCTGCACTACCATCGTCAGCATCGGTGATAGCACTGAAATTTCGATATCAGTATCGTCAAACTCAGCCGCACGCAAAGGTGCAAAACGCGGATCATGTAGAGCAGCAGACACCGCATTACTTTTGACATCCATTAATAATGATCGTTGCGCCTCAAGTGAGCCGATACAACCACGCAACTGATCATCCTGCATTAGTGTAACAAAACACGCGCCCAATTCTTGCAACCATGGGGCGTGCTCATCAATATCCGACCGATAAACCACATTCAAAGTACGAGCAATCGCATTCCGTCCAATCGATAACAGCTCTTTTCCTCGATTAGGCTGCATATTCAGTATTCCCTGAAGATGAATGAGGTAGTGTAAAAGCAAATGCGCCATAACCCACCACCTGATCAGGTGAACCACCAGTATCTCCTGAGTTGCGTAAATCTAACAAATGCGGGGTCAAATGATGTCTGCGCGCAGCTATCATCAAACCATTAATGGGTACCGCACCACAAGCCTGCCCTTGATCAATGGATTGGCGCAATTGAAGAATGGACAAAGCAGTCTCGTTATCTTCTCGTTGCGCGAGGCGATAAGGTAAATAGTGCGAAAGATCGGAGCTCACAATAATCAAGGTTTCCTCACTCCCCCACAAATAACCCAATACCTCGGCGACCTCCTCGGCGGAGGTCATCCCTACGACCAAGGGCAAAATCGAGAAATCCGTTAAGGTGCTTTGTAAAAAAGGCAATTGCACTTCCAGTGAATGCTCTAGTGCATGCGCACGCGCACTGATTGTCAGTTGTGGCAAGTGTGCAATTCTATTGATGATAGCTGTATCTACTCTCACCCTGCCCAATGGTGTTGCAAAAGCATCTACATCTGGCAATGCCAAACCACGTACTGCAATATGGTGTGCGGGACCAAGTAAGATGACACGACGAATACGCTCAGCAAAGGAACAAAGCGTGACATATCCAGACGCTGCTATCGCACCCGAATAGGTATAGCCCGCATGCGGCACAATCAATGCCTTTGGTATGGATTTATGCGTCTGGGCAGCACCCAATAATTGTTCGATATTCTCAGTCAGTCGCTGTGAATCAGCTGAATAAAATAGCCCAGCCACAGCAGGAGGGCGGACGGTAATCATGAGAAAATTTCCCTAAATTAGATACCGTTAACATAAGGGTGATCTCTGGAAAATCAAGGAAATATTAATTAAAGCTAAGTCACTGCCAGGAAACAAGAAGATTACACTTTTATGTAACTTATCGACTTGTAATCATTCATTTTTTTAAAATCTGCAGCAACAGTCATTCCACAAAAAGTAAATCGTAGTGCATAAAAAGTACAATAAAAATCAATCAGGACTGCCGCGTATCCAAATACTGCTTATGCAGATGTCTGAGCCATACCAGCATTACAGCACTGATTGGAAGTGCTAGTAAGATACCGATGAATCCGAATAGCTGACCGAAGGCTAGTAAAGCAAAAATCACCACGACCGGATGCAGGCCGATACGCTCACCAACCAGCCAAGACGTAATCAACATGCCCTCAAGTAATTGACCAACACCAAACACGGCCCAAACCGTCATCACGCCACTCCATTCCTGAAACTGCATGACTGCGGCAAATGTCGCAAGTGCCAAACCCACGATTGCACCCAGATAGGGAACAAATACTAAAATACCTGTCAGAAGTCCGATTGGCAGAGCAAATTCTAACCCAATCATCCATAACCCGTCGCATAAAAACCGCTCATCAGAATAATGACTGCAACCTGTCCACGCAGGAACTCTACCAGCACACGATCAGTTTCATGCACAAGCGGATACAGCTGCTTTCGCCAGGCAGGTGAGACCCACTCATTGATCTGGGAAATCAAGGTGTCCCAATCACGCAGTAAGTAAAACAGCACAACTGGCACAAGCAGTAAATTCATTAGAAAATCCAATACCACGACGCCACCACTCGTCAGTGAAGGTAGCATCTTAGCAGCAACACCTCCAGCACTTTTCCAGTGCTCTGCCAAGGCTTGTCTGAGCATGGCTACGTTCAACTGCAGGTCGATTCCGAGCGTTGTTTTCAGCCAGGGAATCCATTGACTCTTAACGGTTTCAAGGTAATCCGGAGTACGCTCAACCAACCGCATTATCTCCTTCTCAAACAATGGCATCATGACTAAAATCAAGGCCGTGAATACACCCAGTGATAAGAGCATGACCAGCACCGTTCCCAAGGTTCGGGAAACTCTTTGGACTGACAGTCATGAGACGAGTGGATTACAGATATAGGCAATAACTGCAGCCAGTAAAAAAGGCGTCAGCATTGGACTCAAAAGATAAATCAGCGCCCCAAATACACCGATCAGAATGATCCACCAAAGATAATGTTGATCCTCAGAGTGTTTAGAGTTCATTTGCGGTAAAATTACACTTTCCGAGAAGTAGCACTCTATCCGTAACCAAGCGAGAACTCAACTTGACTTCATCTAATTCCCAACATCCTAAACCAGAACAACTATCCTATCGCGATGCCGGCGTAAACATTGATGCAGGCAATCTTCTGGTTGAGAAAATCAAACCTTTTGCCCAACGCACATGGCGCCCGGAAATACTTGCTGGAATCGGAGGTTTCGGTGCACTTTTTGAGGTCCCTCAGAAATACCGCAATCCGGTATTGGTATCTGGAACCGATGGTGTAGGCACCAAATTAAAGGTTGCCTTCCAGTTTAATCAGCACGACAGCATTGGAATCGATCTGGTTGCCATGAGCGTCAATGATATCCTCGTTCAGGGTGCAGAACCGCTGTTCTTTCTGGATTATTTTGCTTGCGGTAGCTTGAATGTAGATACGGCTACTCGAGTTGTTCAAGGTATTGCGGCAGGCTGTGAACAAGCTGGATGTGCCTTGATTGGCGGAGAAACGGCTGAAATGCCCGGCATGTATCCAGAAGGCGAATATGATCTGGCTGGTTTTGCCGTGGGAATCGTAGAGAAAAGTAGCATCATCAATGGATCTACCATTTCGGAAAACGATATCATTCTAGGAATCGCCTCCAATGGTGCGCATGCCAATGGTTTTTCGTTGATCCGCAAAATTATCGAAAAACATCCTGTTGATTTAAACGCCAAACTAGGGAATAGCACTCTGATAGAAACCATCATGGCGCCAACCCGTATCTACGTAAAACCTGTACTGGAATTAATCAGAAAATTGCCTGTGAAAGGTCTTGCCCATATTACCGGTGGGGGGCTACTAGAAAACATTCCACGCATTTTACCTACGGGAATGATGGTCGATATCCAGAAGGATTCTTGGGAAATTCCTCTCTTATTTCCTTGGTTGCAACAGCAAGGCAACGTTGCTAATGAAGAAATGTTTCGGGTTTTCAATTGCGGCATAGGAATGGTTTTGGTGGTTGCACCTGAACATGCTGATGAGGCGATGGCCGTTTTACATGCCTGTGGAGAAACTGTCTGGCGAATCGGCCATATCAAGCAACGTCACGCCGACGAGCCAGCCATTTTAATTGCTTAACCAATATAAGTATGATGAAATCACTGGTTATTCTTATTTCTGGTCGTGGCAGCAACATGCAAACGCTACTTGATGCAAAACTCCCAGCTAAGACCATCACCGTAATCAGTAATAATCCAGCTGCAACAGGGCTGGAAATTGCTCGATCGCGTCACATCCAGACTCATGTCGTCGATCATCGCGCTTATCCAGATCGCGAAACGTTCGACGCCGCCCTAGCAGAAAAAATTGATGCCTGCCAACCCGACTTGGTCGCGCTTGCTGGCTTCATGCGCATTCTTGGTGACAGTTTTGCTAGCCATTATCAGAATCGATTGATCAATATCCACCCTTCCTTGCTACCTGCTTTTTCCGGCTTGAACACACACGCGCGCGCGCTTAAAGAAGGTGTAAAAATTCATGGATGCACGGTACACTTTGTTACTTCGCAACTCGATCATGGACCTATCATTATTCAAGCTGCAGTCCCTGTGCTGCCTGAAGATACCCCTGAAGCTTTGGCTGCGCGTGTTCTCCAGCAAGAACATCGGATTTACCCGCAAGCCGTGCGCTGGTTCTTGGAAGATCGTCTTACGCTTACCAATAGTTGTGTAGAAATTCGGGCGGCAGCCATAGAAAACCATGCTTTATATTCGCCTCCCTTAGATCAATGAAAATTCTCTTCAAACGCATTGATGGTCTCGCTATAAATTTTTGCACGCCTTTAATCAATACGTTATGCCTCTTACAGAAAAAAGCTAAACCTCTCACGGATCAGTTTAAGACGTTCTCGAATCATTACCCATCCAATTAATCATGCGCCCAACGCTTGCCCAACTCGACATGGCTACGGTAGCCATACGTACTATATTACCGCTGAAATTCCCCGCCGATACTCTGCTCCGCCTGTTTTTCCGTGATCACTCAATGGCGGGGCAGAACGATCGAGCTGTCATTGCAGAGATAGTGTTCGGTATTTTACGTCACAGATTTTTTCTGGAATGCCTGACGGAGAAAGCAACACCCCGCACTCTGCTTCTGGCTTACCTAGTCAAATTTGAAGGCATGAATTTGCGTGAACTGGCCTCTTTCGTTAATGAAAGCGAAGCTAAATGGCTCGCACACATCAAAGCAATCACATTAGCGTCACAACCGCTTGCTATTCAAGCAGAATTTCCTGAATGGCTCATGGAAAAATTACAAAAATTTTTACCCGATACTGAGATTCTCAGGCTGGGCCAAACATTACAGTATCCCGCTCCCTTAGACTTACGCGTCAATACGCTGTTTGCAAAACGTGACGAGGTGCTCACACTATTAAATCAGAAAGGTATCGAGGCGCACGCTACCCCCTACTCACCTATCGGTATTCGTCTAACTGGCAAACCCGCCATTAATAAAGATCCGCTATTTCTTTCTGGAAAAATAGAAGTACAAGATGAAAGTAGTCAGATTCTGGGCTATCTGCTCGCACCCCGGCGGGGTGAAATGGTTGTTGATTTTTGTGCAGGTGCTGGTGGCAAAGCATTGATGCTGGGCGCGCTCATGCACTCCCAGGGCCGCATTTACGCTTTCGATATCTCTGAGAAACGTCTTAACAATCTGAAACCACGTCTCAAGCGCTCTGGTTTGTCCAATTTACACCCTCAACGCATCAGCAGTGAAAATGACATTAGGATAAAACGCCTGTACGGAAAAATAGATCGAGTACTCGTTGACGTACCCTGCAGTGGATTAGGGACATTACGCCGCAACCCAGATTTAAAATGGCGGCAAACACCGCAAAGTATCGAGGAATTAAAATGCAAACAAGCAACTATCCTTTCTTCTGCTGCCAACCTACTTAAACCAGGTGGCAGACTGGTTTACGCTACCTGCAGCCTACTTCCTGAAGAGAATCAAGAGATTATAGAATCTTTCCTCTCTGGCAATTCTCATTTCACCCGATTAAATTGTGCAAGTCTTCTGGCACAACAGAAAATACCGCTTGACACAGGCGAATACTTGCAGCTATCACCAGTACTTCATCAAACTGATGGCTTCTTTGCCGCAGCTCTAGAGCGAGAAAAGTAACCTGATTTATTTTCTTCGTTAGCACAACGGAATGTCTAATCTACTGACAATTACAATTAATCTTCGGATGAACCAAAGACTTCATCAGCAGCAGAGGACTTGCCAATATGATAGCCTTGTGCAAAATCTACCTCCATTTTTTCCAGCAATACCAACACCTCCTCATTTTCAACAAATTCAGCGGTAATTTTCTTACCAAACCCCCTTGCTACGCTGCATAAGGCTTTAACCAATATTTGATCAGCAGGGCTACTCGCCAGATTCCGAACAAATGAGCCATCTATCTTCACAGCATCGACAGGTAACTCTCTCAAATAATAGAAAGATGAAAAACCAACACCAAAATCATCCAGCACAAAACCGCAACCAAGTTCCTTAATTTCTCGAAGCAGGTTTCGTGTTCCAGGTAAATTATCGAGAGCGGCAGTCTCTGTTATTTCAAACATTAAAAGAGTGGGGTCGACACCTTTATCCATAAGCTCCTGTCTAATCACTGGCAGTAATCCTGGATCGTTGAACGCATGCGCGGACAAGTTGATTGATAAGCGAATTCGATTACCTGATTTATTGATCTTGGCTGCTTGTGCAATTGCCTTACGCAATACCATATGATCAATCTCATGGATCAACCCGGTATGTTCTGCGGCAGCAATGAAAGCCGCAGGTGAATGAATTGTGCCATCCTTACCGCACATACGCAGCAATACCTCATAATGGGAGATCGTTCTATCGCGTAGCGACATAATCGGCTGGAAATAAAGCAAATACTTATCATTCAAATTGGCATACTCGATTTGCTCTTTCCAATGTACAAGCGTATACATTCGCTCTCTCGTTTGATCGTCATTGGAAAACAGATGCCAGGTACCCCGCCCTATTTCCTTGGCCTGATACATAGCAAGATCGGCTGCAGCCAATAGATCGTGTACATTGTTACCATGCTCCGGAAAAAGAGCAATACCGATACTGGCTGCAATTTTATATGTTCTACCATTTACCGTTAACTGCGTCTCACTCAAGCGTAATAGAATTTTCTTTGCGACTTCAATAGCTCCGCTCGCTGTAATTTCTGGCAGAATAACAGCAAACTCATCCCCTCCTAAACGTCCCGTAATATCCGCAGCACGAATTGCATGAGATAGCATGTCGGCAACTATCTTCAGCAAAGAATCGCCAGCTTGGTGCCCACTAGTATCATTAATGTACTTAAATCGATCGAGATCAAAAAATAACAATGCCCCTGGATGTTGGTATCTCTCCGCCCAATTGATCATATGCTCGAGCTCTTCACTGAAACGACGCCGATTATATAGATTCGTCAACGGATCATGATCGGCCAACCATGCTAAATGGCCTTCCACACGCTTGTATTCTGTAATATCCAGACCAACTGAAAGTACTGATGGATCTGCTTCTGATTGCCACGACAACCGAGAGTGCAACCAAACGATATGTCTTTTTGAACCATCATTACATAAGGTAATGGCCTCATGCCTCAATTGTTCACGTCGACCAGAATGTATCTCCTCTAAGTACTGGCCAAGATTGTACTGTTCACTGTCAGGTAGCAATATCTCAAGAAAAGGCCTACCCTGAATCTCTTCTTCAGTATAACGCATCAGCATTTCACCATATGCGTTTAACATTATTATCTTACCTTTGACATTCTGGGTCAGCACGATGACCTGAGCTGTATCAAGCAAGTGTGCAATAAAATCTTTCTCTTTGCTTAATTCATCCCGTTGCTGAACAAGCAGCTTTGTACGATAAACGACTTTATCCTCCAGCTTCTCAAGCTTATGAGACAACGTCACTGCAGCTTCATAAAGAAGATCAATCTCATCCTTTAGCCATTGCTTCCTGTTAACAGAAGAAAGCGTAGCGCGGAAGATTCCAAAGCTGCCACCCGCCAAAAGCGGCAAGGTAAATACAATATGCTTAAGCCGTGAGAGTGGCTTAGAAAGAATAGCAAACAATAATATTTCTGAAAAAATTAAACCAATTAGACCGATGATGACTATACGCCAAATAGAATCACGAATCGCTTCAATGGTAGCGGTAATATCAGTAATGACAACCAAGTGAGCCTGATCTGTCATGCTGATCCCTTGTAATGGAAACAGTTTTATACGCTGGTAACGTTTATTCCATTCGGTTTGAATGCCCTGCTTCAGTTTGGCAAGATCGGGGTACTCTTCTACCGTTTGATAAAGGATCTCAAGATTCTTATCTCTATTGGTCAATGCTGCCAGGCGTATCTCCCAATCAGGAAACCATACATCATTGTGTTTAATCGTGTATTTTTTTTCTTTTAGAAACAATCCAATATCAGAGCCAAATGTTCGCTTAAAACCTAAGAAAACATCGGCCAGAGAAGCGCCAATAACGATCGTTCCTGTACGAATACCTTCCACCAGGAGCGGCTCGATCGTATACTGTATACAACTTTCTATGCAGATTAATGGATTGGCGGGCTGTTCATATAAATTGACTTCACGAACATGCTTCAAAAGAAGCGTATCTCGATAAATATCCGCTTCAAAGCTATCCCAACCTATCAGGAGCTGATTAGATTGATCATAAAACCTTACCGCTTCAATTCCATCTTGAAGCTGCAATAATTGCCAGTGATGTTCAAATGCATTTGCAATCTGCTCATTATTTTGTGCAGACAAGGCTGCATCCATTCCTTTCAGGAAAGGAATCATTCTGATCAGCTGATGTGAGCTAGATGAAATTTGCTCAATGAGTTTTTCAACCTCTTTGGCATATCGCTGATATTGTAGATCACTTTGTTGATCAATATTATCGATGAAGCGCTGATAATTAATGATGCTGAATGTCGTCACCACTATCAGCAAAATTATGCTGCTGAGTAGCGAAATCTTCCATTTCAGACTAGCAAATCGAGATGATGCGCCATGATCAAACTTAGCAATCTGAGTGTTTTTTTCCAAAATACTCTGTTTCATGCAGATTTCTGCTTAAAAGCGATAAGAAACCTGGGCAGCAAAGAGATTCCAATGTCGATCGGTAAAAGCAGGATCCGGATTATCCAATGTAGAAAGCCAGGCTGTGCCATTTACGCGATGATACTCGCCGCGTAGCATAATCGCAGGGGTAATATTCCAACGTAGCCCCACAGTCAAATCCTTAGCAAAACGACTGTCAGAAGGAAGCCCGGTTTTAGCATGCCATTCACTGCCATCACGATCTTTTCTATCTGTAAAAAGTACATCATACCGCAAGACCGCCTCCCAGGCTGGGCTAAACCGGTAAATACCCTGAAAATAAAAACTTTCACCAGTAAAACTCTGGTCAACAGAAGGATGGAAATTCTTCATTTCGATATGACGCAATGCATATTCCGAAGTAATGCTCCAGCGCTCAGCATTATATTGCGCAGAAAAGATTAATGGAAAGAATTCGATTGAACCTGAGCTCAATCGATCCTTCGCTGCTGGATCATACCCTACATTGACCTGCGCTCCGCTTATTGCCAAACGTAATCGCCCGCCATCTCGCTCATAAATCAGACGCCCTAAATATGATAATCTCGGCGTTAGATCACCTGACTGGTTTTTTCGCAAAATAGCTGCCTCGGTACTTTTATCGTCAACTTGTGGAAAACCCGTTACAAACTGAAGTGTAACGTCACCCCAATCAGAACGAGATTCGCCATATAATTGTATACCATCTGAAGCCAACGCTAAATTACGCGCCCGATCGAAGTAAATCGATTGTGGCAACAAAATACTCGGCCGGGTAAAGGGTACATCGCGAGTTTCATTATAAAAACCAAAAGGGTTTTTGGTTCTCCCTAAACGCACCCCTACTTCTTTAGTCTCAGTCGTGATTGCAGTATAATCGACAAAGCCATAATCGATACGAATACCACCTTTACTATCTTCGCCTGTTTGGCGGGATAGTAACTGCCCTGAAAATTGGAGATTCGTCAAGGGTCGATACGAAGCATTCACTCCAATCTCTCTAAAATCGAAGCTACCCCTCCCCCTGGTACTATCTCCAAACACATCATTTCGTGTTGCGGTTGTTTTTATATATCCCTGACTCAAGAAGCCATGAACCTGCAGACCTTTCAGATCTGGTCTTTCTGCCGCATTAATCCATGATGGATGCAATCCAGTCAATAGCATCACCACTCGACTCAAAGAGCCAATCAAAATAATAAGTCTATTCAACATGAACATGAAGGATCTGGATGCTATCATCTATATTTACTCTCTTCAAATAGCCGATAGCGCCCGGGGTCGTGGCGACCCGAACGCGCATTTCTTCTTCGGAACTTACTAGAAAGGGTGCCTGGCCTGTCCCTGAAAAGATAAGCCGATCCCATGCTGAACGTAATTGATAGGGAAAAATATTGAGCTTCTCTTTGGCAAAGAGATTGTGCAACGGCGCATCGTCAGGCAGCACGAACACCCGGATAGGGGAGCCATCCTGCCATGCTCTAAGACGCATGCCAAAAATAGCACGTAATGAGTTTCTGGAAAGGTGTTGTGTATTAACGCTGAGATGAACGACTACCTCAATGGAACCACTGGTTTGCGGAGCACTTGCAACGAATGGCGCACTGATCAACAGAAATAATAGAAAAATACAGCACAAATAATGAACAGTGATGCGTACCGCCATACTGAAAATATGCTAACAAGTTAAAATGCTAGTATCAGTATAGGGCACGCCCTGCCGACATCTACATATCGACTTGAAATCTTCGAGATTTGCTGGCCAGACTCTACCATTATCGGTCACCAGTTCCCAGATATCGCGATAATTTGTATACATCCTTTCCAGCACATCAATCAGGCAGACATAATAAGGGCGTCGTTGGCCATGATAATTAACTAATGGGCCGATAGGCTCGAATTGCATGCCATAAAAACCAAATAGCCTATTCAGAGCCGGATCCATTGCTGAAAATAAGTGATAGATATCATATTTAGCACATATTTGAATAATACCAATAGCCAGCCCTAACATCGGATGGGGGAATCGCCTTCGCCCACTCTCATCAGAGTGCTTTGAAATCTTACCAACTACAAAATGGAAATCATCTTTTCGTCTGAAAAAGTTACGAAGAATAACAAATCTCGAAATCTCAACGGCAGACCGTCGCTGCACGTTCATATTGGTATATGCTGGATAAAATTGCGTATGTAACTCAACAGGAAACTTTTGATTAATATCGAGGGGATTAGATAAAATCAGACGCGTAGTTCCTACAAAAGTATTGGATGGTTTATGTCGTAATAGTAAATGCAAAGAACAACTGTCATATTCATCACTTTCCAATTCGTCAGGATAACTTGACGCATCAATATCTGGGTATTTATTATCAACACACAAAATTCGATATCTTAGATTAAATACCTTCTTTAATAACGCTGGAGTATCAGCAATAATAATTTCAAAGTATTCATGAAATGCTGTGGTGATATCATTCATGACAATCCTTAGCAAGCAAGCTGGTTAAAATTTTTAACAAATAATTAACTAAGCTAATTTTACTGGTCAGCTTCCAATCCAAATCAATGAACTGATTCGAAGTTTTCCTTTATTTCAAAATAATCAGCATTCGCCAGAAACTCCAGTGCTATCCTATAAAAAAGAGCCTCAACCTATCTACATTCCTTGGAACTAAAAAATATAAAAATCATATTCTTATTCAGGCGCATCTATCCATCGATAAAACTTCACAAGTTAATGTTATTTAAAATAAATTGTCGTCAAAATACGACGAATCATTATTTTCATCGAAAATATCATGAAATGATGGAAAAATATATATTTAATAAAAAATAAATTAATAAAAAAATTAATTGGCATAAAATTGTATCAACGAACTAAATTTATATATTTATTCGTTGCTTGTACCAATGCTCCAACATCATTAACAACCAAATCATGGTACCGTGGTAACTTGCGTGTTCATACAAATATTGTCCAAGCAGTTTATCAATAAAATCAGAGCGAATAATTTTGCGTGATTTCAAATCATTTAAACTATCTGCAGCCAACGCTTGCAATAACTTGTGTTTTTGAAGCCAGATCCCAACAGGAAGACCGAAACCCTGTTTCTGTTTAACAATAATTTCATCCGGCAGAAAATCACGTAACGCTTCTTTAAAGAAATAGCGAAGCTTTGTTCCCTTAAGCTTGAGCTGGGGTTCAAGGCGAGCTGAAAAATCTACTATCGCATTGTTTAACAAGGGAAAAGAAACATCCATTCCCGTTAGTTCACATGCTTTGATTACTTTAGGCAAATCATTATCAGCGAGTGTGAATTTCCAGTCAAAAGCAAGCATACGATTTATTAGGCTATGCGCATGCGTCTGATCATAAGTTTGGCGCGATAATACTGAAGGTTGGATGGGGTCTATATTTGCCAGAAACTCACTGGTAAATACGTTCTCATAGTTATAGCGTACCAGCAGATTATAGGCTTCCATTCGCCCAGGCATAGGTATCGATGCTTGCTCAATATAACTACGTGCCTTACGTACGAATTGTAGGCTATTACCTTCTGGAATATTAAGTGCTAGTGGAGTAACAACCTTTTTCCGCAATACTGAGGGCAAATTTTCATAAAGTGAAAATATATATTGTTTTGCATAGCGCACATTGCCACCAAACAGCTCGTCTCCGCCATCACCTCCTAACAAAGCATCAAGACCATCGGCTCTAGCCATGCGCGCACAATAAAAAGCAGGAATAGCAGAAGCATTACCAAAGGGCTGATCAAAGACAGTCGCAATCTGTGGGATAGCAGTAACGACATCTTCAGGTGTGACATAATATTCATGATGATCTGTTGAAAAATGCCTTGCAGCAATACGCGCATATTCCATTTCATCGTACCCCGTAGCCTCGAATCCAATAGAGTAGGTTCTAGCGGGTTGACCGGTCACTTCTCCCAATATCCCAGCAACCGTCGAGCTATCAGTTCCACCACTCAAAAATGTACCGACTTTTTGGTCTCCTACCGCTTCACTTACACTCGAATGCAGCAAAGACAGAAACTCCTGCTTAAGCTCAATAAATGGTCTCTTTTCTTTTTCCCTAAATTGCACTTGCCAGTATTTCTTAATCTCTATACTTCCTTTCTTATAGCTTAGATATTCACCAGGAAGTAAGCGCTTCTGTCCATAATAGATAGTATCCGGACCAGGTATCATGTGAAAGAAAACATAATTATACAAACCCTGGAGATTGACCTCGGGTGTAGCAAGCGGATGCGCCGCAATAGTATCTGTCGATGAGCCAAACAATAAGCCCTGATGCGATACCTGATAAAGAAGCGGTCGTGTTCCCATCCGGTCAGTTGCTAAAATAGCTTCCTGTAAATTACTATTTAGAATGCAACAAACGAATTCACCGGTGAGATCTTCCAGTATTTTCTCCCCTTTTCTCTGCCATTGATCTGCTAGAACCTTCGCTACCCCCTCAACACCTGCAAGGTGATTCAATTCAGTATTTTGGAATCTAACATATCCCCATAACCCAACTAACCACCCATCTTTTTGGTAAACGTGAGTGTATCGATCGCTCGCAGCAATAATCAGAGCAGCGCTATTTCCAGTCAAGGATCGAGCTTGGCTGCCATCAAATCGAATAAGTGGATAAACCATTCGTTCAATAAGTTGCTGAATCTCATCATCAGTACTGCTATATCCGACCCATCCGCATAATCCGCTCATATTGGTTTCCTCTTTTGATGATCATCGAATGTATATTTTGATTAATCCCGAGCTATAAATCGGCCAGTTTCTTAAACCCACGCTAAAGAATCTCAGACATCCTACCTAAATAGGATTTAAGTGCATGACTATCCTGAAAATAAATTATGACAGCCATTCTTTAGAAGAAGCTAGACTAACACCTCTTGCGGAATGGGGTGACTTAGGAAAGCTGTTGGACTTGCTGTCAAACCATACGCACCAGACTGAAATACGACAATAAAGTCTCCAATGTCCGCCTTGGGCAATTCCATTTCATCGGCCAGCAAATCGAGTGGTGTACATAATGGACCCACTACCGATGCAATTTCTGTTTCAGAAGTTTCTACCTTGTTGCCGATAATCACTGGGTAATTTTTACGGATGACCTGACCAAAGTTGCCTGAAGCAGCAAGATGATGGTGCAATCCACCATCTGTCACCAGAAATACCCGTCCTCTCGACAATTTTTTGTCTAACACACGACATACATAAATACCCGCCTCTGCCACAATGTAGCGTCCCAGTTCAATCACAAACCGCGTTCCAGGAAGTACCAGTTTTCCTTTAGTTAATAAATGCTGCAGATTCTCTCCCACCGCAACGAGATCAAGTGGCATTTCGCCAGGGAAATAAGGCACTCCAAAACCACCCCCGATATTCAATGTGCGAATCGGAACAGACGAAGCTTGCGCAAGTTGCAAGCCTAACTGTAAAGTCTTTTCGTGAGCATCCTGGATAGCTTCTGCCTTAAGATTCTGTGAGCCACAAAAAATGTGCAACCCTTCTAAATCCAACCCCAGTTTGCCTATATGAATAAGCATAGCGGGAACCCGTTCTGCATCAACACCAAATGGTTTCGCCCCCCCCCCCATTTTCATTCCAGATGCTCTAAGCTCAAAATCTGGATTGACTCGAACAGCAACTTTAGGACAAATACCCATCTGCTCGGCTAGCGTCACGATACGCTCCAGCTCCCGCTCGGATTCCATGTTAATAACAATCCCTGCAGCAATAGCGCAAGCAAGTTCATGCTCGTTCTTGCCAGGACCGGCAAAACTAATTCTCTCAGGAGGCATTTCCGTATCTAGCGCAATTTTCATCTCTCCGACAGAAGCGACATCAATACCATCCACCAGACCAGCCAAATGCTGAACAACAGCGGGCATAGGATTAGCTTTCATCGCATAGTGAAGATGAATCTCCTCGGGCAGGTAGCGACGCAATAGGTTGACACGCTCAGCAATCAATCGCCTATCATAGGCATAGAAAGGAGTCTGACCAACACGCCGCGCTAGTCGTAAAAGAGAGATGCCTCCTATCTGAAGGCAATTATCGCGAACCGAAAATTGCCTCATGGGGGCGTGTTTCGGGCACATGACCGTCATGTTCCTATCGACATAAAAGTATGCTGAAGCTCCTGAGCTATACTTCTACGATCAATTTTGCCATTGGGAGTACGTGGCAAATGATCTTTCCGCAACGCTACCAGGCTCGGCACCATAAAAGCTGGAAGATGCCGCTTGCAGGCTAACAGTAACGCTTCAGAATCCAAATCTACTCCTCCAAGCGGTACCGCCACCACGATAATTGCCTGGCCTAAGGTGGGATGAGGCACACCTATCGCCGCTGCTTCCACAACACACTCTGTTGAGTAGATAATTTCTTCGATTTCAGTAGGACTGACCCGGTAACCCGAAGTTTTGATCATGTCATCGCGACGACCAACGAAGTATAAATAGCCCGCCTCATCCATACGTACCGTATCTCCTGACCATACAGCCATCTCTGGAATAGTCAATCCAGACCGGCGCGGGAGAGGTCTAAAACATTTTTTAGTCTTCTCAGCATCATTCCAGTATCCCATGGACACTAGCGGCCCACGATGCACCAATTCCCCGGGTTCACCTGGCGCACATTGTGAACCATCTTCACGTAACACTAATATTTCAACATTGGGTATAGCCTTGCCAATAGAGTCTGGGCGTCTATCTACTTCCTCAGGTGATAAAAAAGTCGAACGAAACGCTTCTGTCAAACCATACATTAGAAATATACTGGTATTTGGAAGCTTACGACGAAGCTGATCAAGTGTCGCCCGTGGCATTGCTCCTCCTGAATTAGTAATATAGCGAAGTGAGGCAGCCTTCTCCCACTTTAGCTGAGCAAGTTGAATCCATAAGGAAGGAACTGCAGCAAGACCGTTGATGCTTTCTCGTATTACTTCGTCGATGATATCGCGTGGTAATAAATAATTCATCAACACATTGGTTGCGCCAACATAAAAAGCCGTTGTTAGCTGACTCAATCCGTAATCAAAACTGAGCGGTAGTACTGATAAAATTCGATCATCCTGATTATTTTTTAGGTATTGGGAAACACTTTTTGCACCGGTTACCAGATTACGATGGGAAAGTACTACTCCTTTAGGCTTGCCTGTACTACCAGAAGTATACAAGATTGCAGCCATGTCACTATCAATACACCGATGGGCATGAATTGATCTTGCCATAGTCAGGGCCTCTTGCCAGAGGATCATATACACACCTGAAATCACTGGAAGATTTTCTGCTGACCCAACTACGATCACTACATGAAGATCATGACACTCCGGCAGAACTGGTATGAGCAAATTAAGTCGCTCAATTGAAGTCACCAATATCCTTACGTTACAATCTTTAAGAATATAAGCAACCTGCTCTGCTTTAAGTAACGGATTGATTGGCACAAAAACGCTTCCCGCCGCGGAAGCGCCAAACATGGCAATGACTACTTCAAATCGTTTCTCAAGATAAATAGCAAGACGTTCCCCCCGCCCTAATCCCAAAGCCAGCAGAGCACCTGCAGCAAGTTCAATTTCTCGTGCCAAGGCAGCATAATCCAATCTCTGCTGCTGGTATACAAGTCCCTCCGTATTAACACTACGATTCGCAGTGTTAAAAATCAATTCATGAAAAAGATGAGGCATTTCAGAATTTAAGGCGTAATGGATAACTTATCAAGTATCTTCAGATAACGCCACATTACTCATTTCAGACCGTGTCGATTCATTAGGTCATATAAAGTCGGCCGGCTGACACCGAGTAGCTCGGCTGCCTTTGCAACATTACCATCTACTTTTGCAAGCGCCCTAACCAAGGCCTTGCATTCTTCTCTTTCACGAACTTCACGTAAATTTATCGGCTCCATCAGGATTTGAGACTCCTGAAGCTCCAAATCATCCGCACTAATCTGTGGCCCTTCCGCCATAATAACAGCACGTTTTATACGATTTTCCATTTCACGAACATTACCTGGCCAATGGTGAGCCTCAATTGCAGTCAGCGCTTCCTGACTAAAACTCAATGAATGACGCCCCTCTTTTATGCAAAACTTGTTCTTGAAATGATGCGCCAGCAGCACTGCATCTCCTACTCGATTGCGCAAGGGAGGAATTCTAATGGAAATCTCACCTAAACGATAAAACAAGTCCTCACGAAAACGACTTTCGTCGATCAATTTCTTGAGATTCTGATGGGTTGCACAGACAACACGCACATCTACCGGAATCTCTTCTCGCCCTCCAATTCGCTCAATCACTCTCTCTTGGAGAAACCGAAGCAATTTTGCCTGTAATGATAGGGGTAGATCACCTACTTCATCAAGAAAAAAAGTCCCCCCCTGAGCCAGCTCAATTTTCCCCAGCGTCTGTTTAATAGCACCGGTAAAGGCGCCCTTCTCATAACCAAACAGCTCACTTTCCAGCAAAGTTTCAGGAATAGCAGCACAATTTATTGCGACAAACCGTCCTTCTTTCCGAACACTGAGCTCGTGCAGCGCTCTAGCCAAAACTTCTTTACCTGTACCGCTTTCACCAAGTAGCATAACGGTTACATTCGAGGTCGCAACCCTTTCAATGTTACGACACATTTTAATCATGTCCGGATCGCGCGTAATAATTCCAGAAATTGGAGAATCTAAGTGAGATAGTAGCAGACTGCGATTTTCTCGTTGCAAGCCATACAAATAAAAGGCTCTGTCAACAATTAAACTCAGCATTTTGGGATCATAAGGCTTTTGATGGAAATCATACGCACCTAATTCTATTGCCTTCAGGGCATTTACATGATTCTGATTACCTGTCAGAACAATTACTTTGGTGTCAGGCGCAAGCGCAAGAATCTGTTTCAGCGTGGCCAATCCTTCCGAAGCCCCATCTGGATCGGGTGGCAAACCAAGATCCATAGTTACGACCGCAGGCTCATGTCGACGGACTTGCGCAAGCGCGCTTTCGCGGTCTGTTGCCACGGATACATCGTAAGCATCAAAACTCCAGCGTAATTGTTTCTGCAAGCCCGGATCATCTTCGATCACAAGCAATTTTCTTCGACTATCACTTGCTTTCATTTTTTATATAGTGCCTCAACACATTAACAGAATTTGCATTAAGAATGCATAAAGCTAAGTTATTAAGTTATTAAGTTATATTGATATCTTACAAAATAAATTAGAATCCTACTCTGCACAGATTTTCAATAACACCCAAAAACAGTACGGATCATAACAAACTCTGTTTACAAGCAATTTATCAAAATAAGCAAGAAGCCCGACTAATTCTAGAAAAACAAGTTAGTTTTAAATATCAAACTAGCTTTCTGGGTGCTCTCGATAAAGTGGTAGCATAACTGAGAAAGTCGTTCCTACCAATTCTTGGCTATCAACAGCAAGCTGTCCTCCAAGCTCGTTAATATATTCTTTGCTCTCGAAAACACCGATGCCCATACCAGCTGCTTTAGTAGACTCAAAAGGCTTAAAAAGCTTTTTCTGAATAAATTGCTCGCTCATGCCATGCCCCGTATCTTCGATTTTTATTACAGCTGAATTATCTTTTCTTATGAGTCTAACCCAAACCTGCCCATTTTTAGGAGTAGCCTCAATTGCATTCTGAATCAGGTGGCCAAGCACTCTCTCTAGGCGAGAATAATCAGCTTCTACCATCAATCCGGAATCAGTAATTTCAAGCAGAGGCTTTGGTATATTAAAAGATTTTCTCTCTATAATTTGCTGTAACAATTGATCAAGGTAAAGAGTATTGGATTTTTCCGATTGATTTCCACTGCTTAATTTCTCAAGCAGCCGTTTCATTTTATTCACCGAAAAATTCACCGTTTCAATCATATCTTTCTGAAATTCAGGATTATCTTTATGCTTTTCAGCATTCGAAAGTAATAAAGATAATTGAAAAATCAGGTTTTTGATATCATGCACGACAAAAGTTGACATGCGATTGAAAGATTCAAACTGACGCGCGATTGAAAGCGCATTGGTAGCTTCGTATTGTGCCAAATAGCTCGCCACCTGAGTACCCGCAACCCTCAACAAATCCCTAACTTCCCAATTTAAATTGATAGCACTCCTGGGCTCAATCAATATAACAAATCCCAGCAATTCTCGATGCAAAACTAATGGCACAATCAACCGAGATTCTGGAATGTCAGATAACCAATCTGGCAGCACCAAAGCTGAATATTTTTTTGGATCTGCGTGATATTCTCGTAAATCGATAACCCATGCCTTTTCTTCCAGGAATTGACAAAATTTATTCTTAGCTTCGGTAATTTCTTTCTTTAGAGAAATGTTCCAACCCGCAATTGACTGATACCTTCCATTTTCCTGTCTAAACCACAGTCCACCTGCAGGACTTTCCACTAATTGAGCAAGCGCCTTAATCGCACGCGCCCTTAACTCGAGCTCACCCTCCGAAAGAGTTCGTGTAAAACGTAGCCATTCTTCACGATAATCATAGTTATAGCTATAAAAATGCTTACTAATAAACACCTTAAGCCAGGAACGAGTAGTGCCAGAAAACAATAGAATTATAAGAAGCAGTATCGCACCAGATAAAAAAGTCAACTGTAAAACTGTTCCCCAAGTCCCTCCGGAAAGCCTTAGGTAGTAGCCGACAGCTGCCATTACAAGCAAATATACGGCTGCACCAAATAAGGCAGATGAATAGAACAAAACATGCCGTGATAACGAAATACCTACTGACCACTTTGGGTTACGTGCAGCTGAGAGTGCTATCAAAGGAACAATCAAACTATTGACCCATCCTCGAGCAATCCATATATCAACATTTATTTTTCTGAACAACAGCGCATCACTTAATAAGTAAAAATCATATACAAAAATACTTCCCATTCCCAAGCAAATAAACTTTATTCCCCAGCGTTGCTCGGGTGACGTATTCCTATAATACTGTTCAACGAGAATCATGCCAATTACGGCCATTAGCACACCAGTAAAGAAATTGCTAAAAGAACCGGGCAGCTGACTATGTGGGGTAAATTCGATACTATTGCCACTATTAAGAAAAATAATAAATACGAAAAAAATAAGATAAAGTACTGCAATGGCTACTACGGATGGCCTCATTCTCAGGAGAGTAGAATCTTCTTTTCTCGGCTGAAAAGGACCCAGTAAAGTAATCAAAAATATGGACCAACCAGCATGCCGGAAAATTTCTAGGATTTCTATCAAGAAAACAGATGGATAGCCCCAGTATAATTGGCCTGCGATAGCTGCAGCCCAGAAAACAGAAACTAGACAAGCAATCGCCAACAGTAATCCATACAGGCGTCCGCGCCAACTCGTCAGTAAAAGAACAAATAAGAGAAAATAAGCCACAGCTGCTGTCACATAGCCAGCTGTAGCAATTGTCGACAACATATTAGAGTAATACCCGACTTTTACCTCCCGCCTTTACCAAAAAGAACAACACCCACGGTATCTATTAGAATGATGAGATCAAGAAATAAACTATGATTTTTTACATAATACAGATCATATTGCAGTTTCTCGATTGCATCCTCTACTGAAGAACCGTACGGATAGCGTACTTGCGCCCATCCAGTTATTCCAGGTTTAATACTATGCCGCACGTTGTAATAGGGCACCTTCTCAGTAAGCATATCGACGAAATAAGGTCTC
Organism: Nitrosomonas sp. Nm58; assembly: GCF_900107335.1. NCBI lineage: Bacteria > Pseudomonadati > Pseudomonadota > Betaproteobacteria > Nitrosomonadales > Nitrosomonadaceae > Nitrosomonas > Nitrosomonas sp. Nm58. The sequence continues at coordinate 73,308 of NZ_FNPQ01000006.1, forward strand.
TCAGGGCGAGGTCCCACAAAACTCATTTCTCCTTTGAGTACATTAATAATCTGAGGAAGCTCATCAATTCTCAATTTGCGGATAATCTTCCCAATCTTAGTGATGCGAGGATCGTCTGCTGCCGCCCATTGCGGCTGACCACCTTTTTCTGCATTATTTCGCATACTGCGAAACTTAATTACCTGGAAGATTTTCCCACCCTTTCCAATTCTTTCCTGCCGATAGAAAATAGGTCTACCGTCTTCAATTAAAATAAGAACCACTGCCAGCAACATGACTGGCAATGAAATAAGCAAGATCATTAAACTTGCGAGTAAATCAAAAATGCGCTTGACCGTAGTTCTAAAAAAGCTTTGATCAAAACCACCACCAAATACTAGCCAGCTTGGGTAAAACGAATCCATACGAATATGACCACGCTCACGCTCAAAGAAGGTAGCGATATCCGTTACCTTTATTCCATGCATCTTACATTCCAGCAATTCCTGAATGGGAAATCCCCCTCCTCGCCGCTCCTGGGTTGCAATGATTATCTCGCTAGCATCACACTGATTAACCAAAGATGCCAGTGAACCATGTTTTGGCAATACTACCGAAGCAGGCACGCGACGATCTTCCCCATAAAATGGAACAAAACCAACAATATTTAGATTACGTAAAATCGAGCTATCTTCTGCTATACTCAAAAGCTCCTCTGCTCCGCTTCCTGTTCCAAGCACTATGGCACGTGATCGAAAAACTTCCAGACCAGGCCATCGAAAAAAGATCATTCGAGTTATAAGAATTAACAATAATGCAAGCGATATCACTATTGCCAATAGGCCGCGGCCTAGATATAGCTCTGGAAATAGATAAAAAATCAGAGTCATAATCGCAAAACCTATTGCTAAAGATGGCATCAAACGCCACAATGTAGATTCAATATCCAGCTTTGAATCTAGCTGATACATACCCATCGCAGCTATACATGCAATCATTACCAAAGTAAAAACAATGGCTCCCGGTAACTGAGAAAAAAGCAAATCAATGAAGGATGTTTCCAAATAATGAAAACGAATACCAACACCCAGAAAAAAAATAATCATTAGCAAGCATATCTCAATGCTAATGAGTAATACCGTAAATCTAGAAATGTAATGGTTATAAACACGAATCAAAACACTTCTCCTCGTTAAGATTATTTAAGTAACAAAACTTCAATGTGCCTTAGCTCTCCCTGATTACCCAATATTACTTTAAATAAAAAATAGCTAATTACTGATAATATGGCTCGTTTATTGTTATTTTCTAATGTCTAACTGCACTAGTTCGAGGAAAATTACGCTGTATAAGTGACTCACTTTACTAAAGCTGCTTGCGTTTCAATAAATCCCGTATATAGCTACCAGGAATTGCATAGCTTATACCGCTTGGATTACTTAGTGCCGACTCTTTCTTTCCCTTGACAAACACCATATTCACAATACCATACACCTCTCCACTATCTGGATCATAAAGCGGACTGCCACTGCTACCAGGATAAGCCGTTCCATCAAGCTGAAATACTTCGAAGGCTGATTTCTGTAGTTGCCTGATCTTTCCAGCATCAAGCTGTTTAGTATTGTGAGCAGGTAATATAATTGGGGTAATCGAAGAGATCATAGTGCGATGCGTTACTGGATAAAAACCAAGTATCATACCTAGCGGAAATCCCGTAAAAGCAAGCGCTTGTCCCTCACGAATCTTTTCTGCATCGCCTAGCTTTAATGCGGGTAAAGATGTTCCATTGATCCGAAACACAGCCAGATCATGCTCTTTATCAAGAGCAGCTATTGTTGCGGTCCTAAGTTCGGGATTATTTCCCTTGCCTGTTAATACAACCAATGATTCGTTCCTTGCTGTATCCATTGAATCTGGAACAACATGAGCATTGGTAACAATGTACCGTCCGTCGTCAACAACAAAACCAGTCCCCAGAAAATTAACGGGTGGAGAGCGCATTTTCTGGAAAGTACCTACACCCACAATCGACGGCTTAATTTGTTCTATCGTCTGTACGAGATCAGCATTACAAGACTGGGACACGAATAACATTCCAATCCAAAAGAAAATATAACGTTTAAAAAAGAGAGAATCCCAAAAGATCTGCCATACTCTAGAGTTGAGATTAATATTCATTTATATATCCACTATAACTATAGGATCATTGCCAAGATACAAATCTATTAGCCCCTATAATCCCCCCAATGGAATCAAAGCAATTCCCAGACAGTGATAGAGAGATCAATTTGTTAACAGGAATAAATTAGTAGGTGGTACTGGAATCGAACCAATGACTTCTACCGTGTGAAGGTGATACTCTACCGCTGAGCTAACCGTCTTTATGTAAGCGGATTAAAACATATTACAATTATGGCGGTCAATGCACTTACTGTATAGAGTATACATAGGCTTAGACATTTAACTCCGAGCAGAGGATTAAGTCGCTAGAATTAATATCACGAACAATAGATAAACACTATATGAAGCTAAAGTTCACCAAAATGCATGGACTAGGTAATGATTTCGTGGTTATTGATGGTATCAGTCAATTGATTTCACTTACTCCTGAAAACATTCGCTGGTTGGCTGATCGCCATTTTGGAGTTGGTTGCGATCAGGTGTTAATAGTTGAAAAAGCGAGCGGTAATGCAGATTTCCGTTATCGGATTTTTAATGCCAATGGTAATGAAGTAGAACAGTGCGGGAACGGTGCGCGCTGCTTTGTACGCTTTGTACATGACCAAGGCTTAACTAAAAAGAAAGAAATTTGTGTTGAAACAGCAAGCGGCTTAATCTTCCCAAGACTGGAAGCAAACGGTAAAGTAACCGTCAATATGGGCATTCCTAGATTTGAACCCGCAGACATCCCCTTTGTGGCTGAAAAACGCGCTTTGACCTATCTGCTTGACGTTGACAATAAACAAATAGAGATTAGTGTTGTTTCCATGGGTAATCCTCATGCTGTTCAAATTGTAGCCAATGTAGATGATGCGCCGATATCAACCCAAGGGATTCAGATCGAATCACATGCACGCTTCCCACAACATGTCAATGTTGGTTACATGCAAATCATCGATCGACATCACATCCGATTACGCGTCTTTGAGCGCGATGCCGGAGAAACACTGGCCTGTGGAACAGGTGCCTGCGCTGCAGTGGTCACGGGCATTGAACGCGGTCTACTCGCATCTAAAGTTAAAGTCAGTACCCATGGCGGCGATTTATGGATACAGTGGGAAGGAAAAGATCAATCCGTCTTGATGACTGGACCCGTGAGTACTGTTTTTGAAGGAATTATCGAATTGCCATCGAACTAACATCGGAAAATACCTTTCCAGGAAGTCTTTGATAAAAGACTAGGGAAACCGAATTACTAATACAAAATAATGACGTAAAATGTGTACGATCTGCATGCACTAGCAAGAAAATTCTCATGGCTACTCTCCGGCTGGGTTACGGCTCAAATAAATATGAAGTACGAAGCGAGGTGTCCTGGTTTCTCACCAGTATTTCATGACAAATAAAGAAGTATCGTACGTTTAAGATTACTGATATATCTATTACACCTCCATTTACTCGCTTTACCAAAACCTCAGTCAACTTCAAAAATAGGTAAAACAAAGAAATCAGTCTATGCGCACATTACTTACCTATATTATGGTTTTCCCACGGCGCAGCGCATTCGTCTTGATTGCGTTATTATTAGCAGGGGTCGCCGAAGCACTTAGCCTGACAGCACTACTTCCGCTTCTTTCCGTAGCTGTAGGTGAGACAGATGAGTCCAGTATTGGGCGATTCATGGTTCAAACCCTACATCGCATCGGAATTGAACCTAGTATTGATATCATCTTGCTGATCATCGTTGGTGGCATGCTCATAAAAGGAGCCATTCTCCTTCTTACGAACAGACAAGTAGGGTATACCGTCGCTCATGTTGCAACTACTCTGCGCTTAAACCTCATTGAAGCATTACTTGCCAGTCGCTGGCAATATTTTCTGCGTCAACCAACTGGAGCGCTAGCTAATTCTGTTGCTACAGAAGCCTATCGTGCAGCAAACGGTTTTGAGCACAGTGTCAATGTGCTTGCTTTATCCGTCGAGGTCATCGTATATGTTATTGTTGCCGCATTCATTTCCTGGCAGGCAACCATTGGCTCTCTCTTTATTGGCATTGTCTTGTTTATCATACTGCATCGCCTAGTACGTGCGACTCGTCGGGCTGGTACAAAACAGACACACTTGCTGCGCCATTTATTGGGCTATTTATCCGATGTACTCAGTTCGGTAAAATCCTTAAAAGCAATGGCACGGGACAATGTGGCTGATGCCATTTTACATGATCAATCCTGGCAACTAGAAAAAGCCACTCGCAAAGAAGTCATCAGTAGGGCCGCTTTACTTGCGCTACAAGAACCCATACTCGCAACCCTGACAGCAAGCGGCTTATATCTCGCTTTAGTCGTTTGGAAACTTTCCCTACCTGAAGTAATGGTTATGGTTTTCTTGCTAACCCGGACCCTTGGTCTACTCAATAAAACACAACGTCGTTATCAACAACTCACAGTTCAGGAAAGCGCATATTGGGCACTACGAACAGCAGTAGAAGAAGCCCAGGCCGCAGCTGAAAGAACAACTGGTACTTTACAACCCTCCCTGCAACAGGGTATCAGCCTTCGTCATATAGCCTTTGATTATGATCGGAAGTCAATTTTCAAGGATCTCAATATTGATATTCCTGTCAAATCCTTTACAGCAGTAATCGGCTCTTCTGGGGTAGGCAAAAGCACTTTGCTTGACCTGCTATGTGGACTTGCTGAACCTAAATCTGGTGAAATTCTCATTGATGGTGTTGCATTACATAATATTGATTTACGACAATGGCGACATCTAATCGGGTATGTATCTCAGGATACCGTACTACTCCATGACACAATACTCAATAATGTGCTCGTGGGTGCACCTGCACTGAATTCCGCCGATGCGGAACGAGCATTACAACAGGCTGGCGCGTGGGATTTTGTCAGTACTTTTCCAGACGGGTTACAAACGATCGTTGGTGAGCGAGGAGGTATGCTTTCTGGCGGGCAACGTCAGCGCATCGCGATTGCTCGAGCACTGGCGCATCAGCCCCTCCTACTGTTACTAGATGAACCAACCAGCGCACTTGACCCGGAAAGTGAAAAAACAATTTGCGAAACGCTGCAAAAACTAACACGAGATTATACGATTATCGCGGTATCGCATCAACCTGCGGTTATTAATGCGGCTGATCGTGTTTTTATTCTTTCTAATGGGCAAGCAGAGCTATTAGCTGATGCGCAAACTAAGAATGTTTAATGGATATACAACTAAACTGGGGAGCCACAGCTGATTTATCTTTGTATTACTGAAATCCCCCTAAACCATATTACCCGACCATGGTTTCCAGGTTAGATAAAACATTCGTTATTTCGTTAATACGTGCCTCGCGTACCTTAGCATTGATCAGAACGGGTAAGTCTGCAAGATTGACATCACTGCGCTTGAGTTCTGCAGCAATGGCACCTGCATCAACACTTTTAGCTGCGCTAAATGCCTTGGTTAATCGTCCAAACTGCGGATAAGACTTATCAGCATAACCCGGGCGTCCATGAAAATCACACGCACAGGCATGGAGAAACGCTTCAAAGCGATTTGGTTTGCGATATGCATCCGTTGCCTGCAGCATATCAGCAATCGTTGCTGACCGTAGCTCCTCAGCACGATGCACATCACCATGGAAACGTGCAACAAGCAGCGCTAAATCACGCTCTTCCTTAGGAATTCTGATACGTTCACACAGATCTTTTACTAATGCAACGCTGCGCATTTCATGGCCAATATGCCGCGGCCACTCGTCTGGAGGTGTTGTTCCCTTGCCAAGATCGTGAGTAAGCGTAGCAAAGCGAACAGTCAACGAATACTGACGTGTTGCTGCATAATCAATAGCCATCATGATATGTACCCCGGTATCGACCTCTGGATGAGACTGCACTGGCTGGGGAACACCGAATAGCGCATCAACCTCAGGAATGATGCGCGACAACGCACTGCATTCACGCAGGGCATAAAACATCCGTGAGGGATGATGTTCCATCAATCCACGTGCAATTTCCTGCCATACCCGCTCTGGGACGAGTGCTTCAGTTTCTCCGTTATGCACCATTTCCCTCATCAAATCCAGCGTCTCAGGGGCAATATGAAAACCCAAGCGTGCAGTGAAGCGCGCAACACGCAGCACCCTAACGGGATCTTCGACAAAAGCCGGACTGATATGACGCAACACGCCCGCTTCAAGGTCAGCGATCCCATTAAATGGATCGATAATATTTCCATTTTGGTCCTTGGCCATTGCATTAATCGTCAGGTCACGCCTAGCTAAATCTTCCTGTAATGTCACCTCAGGGGAGGCATAGACTTCGAATCCCTTGTATCCACGTGAAATTTTGCGTTCAGTGCGCGCCAAAGCATATTGCTCTTGTGTTTGAGGATGAAGGAAGACCGGAAAATCCTTACCGACAGGGCGAAAACCAAGCCGCACCATTTCTTCCGGTTTAGAGCCAACAACGACATAATCATGATCTTTGACCGGCAGTCCCAGCAATTCATCACGTACTGAACCACCTACTCGATAAATTTTCATGAAAAAATAATTACTGCTTTGGGGAAACGGTCCCTAGGCGTTGCGTTAATGTAAGCTTATGCGGGTGACCAAAATTATTCGCATAATATATCGAATTGTTCAACACTACTTTGACATAATCACGCGTTTCATTGAAAGGAATAGTTTCCGCATAAATAGCCCCTTCTAGCGGCCTTATATCATCTCGCCACTGTTTTGCCCTGCCCGGCCCAGCGTTATAGGCAGCTGCAGCTAATAGCGGCTGATTATCAAATAAAGTCAATACATGCTTTAAATAATAAACCCCTAATCGGAGATTGGTATTAATATCGGTAACGAGATGATTGTGAAAATTCTGCATACCCAATTTTTCTGCAACCCATTTTGCAGTAGCGGGCATTAATTGCATTAAGCCCATGGCGCCAGCACTCGATTTAATATCAGCAATAAAGCGGCTTTCCTGGCGGATCAATCCATACACAAATGCTTCATCGAGCTCATGATATCTCAATACTTCCCGCATCTGGTCACGGTATGGCGCCAGGTAGCGCAAATTGAAATTATGTTGTGATACCGTTTGGATAGCCGTATTGATCGCTCGATCATATAAACCATGGCGATAGGCCACCTCTGCTGCAGCCAACAATTGCGCATCACTAAATTTACGCATTGTCCAAACCCATTCACGATTCGCCTCCACACGCAGATTAAGCTGGTACAGGGTAAGTGCCCGCTGAATTCCTGGCACTTGCTGCATCGTTCTGATTTCATCCAAACTGGATTGATAGTTGGCAGCTGGAACACTCAGCATAACTCCCAACTCTTCTTTTGCCATCTGTCCATAATAGCTGTGCTCGTGACTCAGCGGTGCAAGAATTTCATTAGCCGCGGCTAGCTCGCCTTTTGTTTTTAACGCTCGCGCCTTCCAGTAGCGCCATACGTCAGCTTGCTGCATCGCAGCCGACATGCTATCTATACATTGCAAAACGAGATCCCATTTTCCCTCTCGAAGTGCAATTCGTGCTTTCCAGGTAAGTTTAGCTTCGGTAAGTGGATAGACCTGTTTGCTATTTGCAGCCTCTAGAAACCAGCCAAGCGCCCGAGAATCTTGTTTAAGGGCTGCCCGATACGCCAGACTACTCATAAAGTAGGACTGATCATATTCTGAGAACTGTTTGCGTATTTTATACCAGCGGGCATAGGCCTGATTGATCCCGCTGCGCAGTAGCTGCGATAAAGCGAACATTGCAATCTCACGATCATGCCGAGATCTAAAGTCATTCTGGTATTTCTCCAGATAACGTTGCGGATCCTTTGCAGCCTCTTTGAGCTTCTGCGCATTAAGCGCTTGGTTGGCTGGCAAATAGCGACTAACATGCAGTGCTACACTTGCGTTCCCTGCCTCAAGCGCGAGTCTAATTCGAGACCAGATATCTTCCGTCGATATTCGTCCCGTCGTAACCAGTATATTGAATACTGGAGTACAACTATCAGCCATATCACGCTCAGTAAACCAAAGTAATCGCGCTTCATTCGGCGTTTCTCTATCTCCCGCAGCCAGGCGCTGCTGCAGGGAATAACATATGAGTCCCTCATCTTTATTGCTCAACTTTGGATATTCTTCGGCAAACAACGCCCATTGCTGCTTTCTTCCAAGAATTCTTAACCAGTCCCCTCGCAACTTATCTGCAACAAGACTCTCCTGGCGGCGCGCGAGAAATTCCCTAATTGTGCCGATATCAATCGTTTCCAGATATAAACGCAATTGATAATATTCAGCATACGGTGCAAGCACATGATTTTGCAGATGCTTGGCGTAAAATGCCACGCGTGCAGCATCCCCCACCCTGAATGCCTCCCGCATCGCCAAAAAATCTTCCCCTTGACCGGCTGCAAGCGATTTCATGTAACAGATCAGGAATAAACCAATTAAAAATTTTCTCATGCCAGAATTATTAGCTTTTGAATTCAAAATACGCAAGAGTAAGAATCATTCGAAATCACAGACTCTTATCGGTTAAATCTAGGTTATCGCGACACCTCGTTGCGATAACCCATCAACTAGAAGCAACAAAGCTTTATTATTACTAGAATGATCAAGTTATTAGTATCTCAATTCCTCAAATTACCCCTTGAGCCAACATTGCATCCGCCACTTTCACGAAACCAGCTACATTAGCGCCATCAACATAATTGATACGACCATCTTCCTGCTCGCCATATTGCAAGCATGCTTGGTGAATAGCCCTCATAATTTCCTGTAAACGCGCATCAACTTCCTCGTGTGTCCAGAAAAGCCGCATTGCTTGTTGACTCATTTCCAGGCCAGAGGTAGCCACCCCCCCCGCATTACTCGCTTTACCCGGTGCAAACAAAACTTTGGCATGCTCGAAACGCTTCACAGCACCAGCTGTACAAGGCATATTTGCGCCTTCTGCCACACAAATTACACCATTTTTAATCAAAAATGCCGCATCGTCTTCACTGATCTCATTCTGGGTTGCGCACGGTAACGCAACATCTACAGGCGCATGCCATGGTTTTTCTCCTGGAATAAACTTGGCTCCTATTCTCTCAGCATAATCACTTACACGACCATAAAGGCGATTTTTTACTTCTGACAACATAGCGAGCTTTTCAGGTGTGAACCCTGCCTCATCAATTACCGTGCCACTCGAATCTGAAACAGTCACTACTTTTGCCCCAAAGGCCATTGCTTTTTCTATTGCATATTGCGCAACATTACCCGATCCTGACACGGCAACACGTAAGCCATCCAATGATTGCCCAACATGCCTAAGCATTTCATCAACAAAATAGACCGTACCATAACCCGTAGCTTCCGGACGTATCAATGATCCCCCAAAACTGATCCCTTTACCGGTAAACACACAATCTGAACGATTAGTCAATTTTTTGACCATACCCGCCATGTAACCGACTTCCCGGCCACCCACACCAATATCGCCTGCAGGCACATCCGTATCAGCACCAATGTGACGAAATAACTCACTCACAAAAGCTTGGCAGAAACGCATGATTTCATTAGGACTTCTCCCTTTAGGATCAAAATCTGAGCCTCCTTTACCGCCTCCCATGGGTAAAGTTGTCAAAGCGTTCTTGAACGTTTGCTCAAATGCTAAAAACTTGAGAATGGAGAGATTAACTGAAGGATGAAAACGAATACCTCCCTTATATGGGCCAATCGCTGAATTATGTTGTATACGATAACCACGATTGACTTTTACTTCACCGCTATCATCGACCCAGGCAACCCGAAATATAATTATGCGTTCTGGTTCGACGATTCTATCTAGCAAGCCATGCTCGGCATAGCGTAGATTACTGGTGATAAACGGCCACAAACTCTCAATAACCTCAGTAACAGCTTGCATATATTCTGGCTGACCGGGGTTACGTTCAGAAACATAATTTCTGAACTCCTCAATACTCTTGTACTTCATCCTCTATATTCTCCTCTAAAATTAAATGAATGGCCGTTTTACCACGGTACATTCTGCCATCAATCCAAATATTTCACTGAATTTTCATTTATTTGATTACAGATCTTTTTATTCATTAAGAAAAGGATACGCTATTTGTTTACTAGTAAAACACAAACTAACCATTCAATAATATAAATGGCATACAAGCAAGTTTTTTATTAGCCATAAAATGCTAAAAAAGAATTGATTGGTGGAAAGTTTTTGTAGAGAAAAAGTACAGGATGCAGGCTCATAAGATATCGATTCTTTGCGCAAGGAACTCTTTCAATCTGTTACTGTGCCAACATTTCCAGGGGAAGCTGAGCAGTTTGCACACCGTAACCAAGTGCTGCACTGGTCTAGTAATAAGCATTATCCAGATTCATTCTTAATCAATTGCGGGGTACCACTATCACGTCCTACTGATACCGATCAGCCATTTTATCGGGGTCATCGTTCCATCTGTAAATATTTTAGGTGCAGCAAAACTGGCTTTCTTAGTTACACTTATCCATTGTAGTCAACTACATAACGTGAATTCAACGTAAGAAAAGCTGTAAAAGGAATCGGAATTTCTTATGATGAAACGATTTTGGGAAAGCATGGGACATCAAGTATACCGATTGCCGCTAACAAGTTTAGCCATTGATAAAGACTTTTGAGAAGTATCGCATCGGATTAAACATATCCACCCCAGGGAAACAATCACAAGGCAAGCGGATCAATGCACTACGCCATCCGGCAAAGTAGGCTAATATAAGCCAACACAAATCCAATCTACTCTACTCTAAACAATCATCTGCAAGAAGTACTTGCGGCCCCACAGTGGGCTGATAAATTTCGACTATCTTGTAGCGGGACTGCGCTCCCTGCTTGAGTGATACCTGCCGTAATGGTACTTGGAAACGTTCAGCAAGAAACTTTAATAGCGCTTTATTAGCTTTACCTTCAATAGGTGGAGCGGAAAGTTTTATTTTAAGTGCATTACCATGCAATCCGACCGATGCGGTATGCTTTGCCCCGGGCTGAATGTAAAGTGTCAAAATGAGACTGTGATTACCATCGCTTCGATACCAACTCATCAGAACATGACTGAAATTTCCTGTTGCACGCCCGCTACTACCATTAATAGCAATTGCACCACAATAATGGCGAACAAAGGTGACAAATCGACATTGGCGATGGGAGGGATACGACGTTGGAAGACCCCTAGAACCGGCCGGGTAAAACTATCCAGTATCGGTGCTAATGGACTATAAGGATTAATCCAGGAGAGTATCGCTTGTACAATAATCATGATCATAATAATGTACAAAGTCATTCTAATAAGCTCAATTAATGCCAGCAACCCAAATCCAATGAATGTGCTTCCAGCGGATGAATCAAACTCATAACCCTGCAAAATGTTCACTCCAGCCAGGATAATAAACTGAGTAAACCAGGCTAGCGCTAATGTGGCAAGATCAAAACCCTTCCAACTAGGAATTACCCGACGCACAGGCAGCACGATAAAATTGGTGATGGCAACCAGAAACTTTGATAATGGATTATAGTAAGAGGCGCGTAACAATTGCATATAGAAACGTAGCAGTAACGCAAGGGAAAGCAGGCCAAGCACGGTATCTATAAGAAATACTAATATTTGACTGGACATTTTTTACTCTCTGAAGATTTTGACACTTGAAGTTAAAGGCTATTTGCTACCTAATTCATCACCCATTTGTTGAGCACGCTTGAAAGCCACATGAATTGCACGCACAATTGCATTTTTAATGTCATCCTGATCCATCTTTTGTAGCGCCCGCTCGGTCGTCCCTCCTTTCGAAGTTACCCGGGACCGTAAGATAACGACATCTTCCTCACTCTGATTTGCTAGTTGCACTGCGCCCAAGAAAGTTTGCAAAGTCAGTTGCCTCGCCTGCTCCATGCTCAAACCCAATTCCACACCAGCCTGCTGCATTGCCTCAATAAAATAAAAAACATAGGCAGGACCACTACCCGAGATAGCAGTCACGGCATCTAATAGCGCTTCCTGCTCTACCCACAACACTGACCCTACCGCACTAAGAATATTGGTAACATTTTCCTTCTGTTGAATCGCGACCGCAGGTAGCGCATATAGACCCGTGACTCCGGCACGAATCAAGGAAGGGGTGTTGGGCATGGCACGTACAATACAACTATAACCACCCAGCCAGCGAGACAAATCGAGCGTGCGAATGCCAGCTGCAATAGAAATAACCAATTGACTAGTGAGTAAAGGAGCGAGTTGTTCTGCTACAGTAAAAAGCTGCTGCGGCTTAACTGCCAGGAGGATAATATCGCAACCGGCAACCCCCTTCTCAAGCTCGGTAGCAGTTGCCACTCCGAATCGATGTTTGATTTTGTCACGGCTTTCAGGGCTTATTTCTACAACACGTATTTGTGTTACAGGATAGTCTTGCTGCAACAGTCCACCAATTAAGGCGCTAGCCATATTGCCTCCGCCAACAAACGTAATGCTCATATTATTCCCATACTCCGTGTTTTTCTAAGCGAGTAACCACTTCGCGCTAGATAACTTTAATAAATCAGCCCCAATGAGACTCTCTGACTACACATTGTTTTGCTCACCCTAAGCAACCCGACTTATCGTTTGAATATGTTTATGATTATTGTGAGCACAATGCTCACAATAATCATAGAGGTAATGGGTATAAAAACCCTTCCCCGCTCTGATTCTATCCTGATATCACCAGGTAATTTGCCAAACCAACTTAATAGCCAAGGAGCCAAATGCATTATTGCACCCAGAATAAGCAAGATTGCACCAGCAATCATGATCCACCGTGCCATAAAATCCATACTCTACAATAATGTTTGCATCAAAAAGGTTGAAGTGCCTCGCCATCAACCTTTACAGTTAACCACCAAACTCACTTCTGACATTTTGGGCAATAAAAACTTGAACGCTGCCCTTGCTTAATTTGTTCAATCAAGCTGCCACATATTCGACATGGCTGGTTTATCCGGCCATACACCCAATATTGTTGCTGGAAATATCCCGGATTACCATCGCACTTAACAAAATCCCGTAAACTGCTGCCACCTGCTCCAATCGCTGCCTTAAGGACTGTCTTGATGGAGCAGGCCAGTCTCTCATACCGATTCAGACCAATTTTACCGGCCAATGTTCTAGGATGTATCCCAGCACGAAATAATGCCTCATTAGCATAGATATTACCTATACCCACTACAATCTGATTACTCATAAGCACTTGCTTAACGCTGACGATCCGATGCCGCGTCTTCTCATACAAGCTCTTCCCATCAAAGGATGAACACAGCGGCTCATCTCCGAGCTGCGCCAGTAATGGATGTCGCATAACATCTCCTGTACTCCACAGAATTGCCCCAAAACGACGGGGATCTCTGAAACGCAGTATTACACCATTGGCAAGTTCCAGGTCAAAATGATCGTGTTTCTGTGCTGGTACTGGAACAGACACTAGACGCAAGCTGCCAGACATGCCTAAATGCACAATCAATGTTCCTTTGCTGCAAATGAACAGGAGATATTTTGCACGCCGCGCTATCGAGACTATTTCCTGCCCTGCCAGCGTCTCATCAAGATTGCTTGGAATCGGCCAGCGCAAACGTGAATTTCTAACAGTAACGTGCACAACACGCTGATTTAATAAATATGGTTCAAGGCCTTGTCGCGTAACTTCGACTTCGGGTAACTCGGGCATTATTCAACAAAGACCGTTTGATCATTAGAACTTAAGAGATCGGTAGGCAACGCCGACAGCGTAGCAGCGTAGCGTGGTGAAACCAGAAATACCTGTTGCCTAGTTGCCATATATTGCTCGTTGGTGATGGGTGCGAAGTTACCAAAATCAAATGACTCTTGATCGACTTGCAGTCTAATAACAGGTGAGGCCAGACCGTAGCGATCTAGATTCTCTAATGGCAAAAGATGCTGGCTTGTCGCAGATAGAATTTCCAGAATGGGCTCAACATTTACTTCGTTCACTTTACCCTGTACAGGTTTTTTCATGTACCAGCGATTATTAGACCGACTTAATTCAATCGAGGTGTCTTGCCTATCGATACGGATATGCTGCACTGATTCCGCCGAAAGCGACGAAATTTTATACGCCGCTTCTTCCTGTAATGAAGGTTTGATATAGAGAAACGCTGCAAGCACAACAGCTGTGGCAAACATAATCAGATTAAGCCAGGAATGGGAATGCATACCTTTACCTTCTCCTTCGACGCCACCAAATGATTAGTCCGCTCATTAGGAACAGCAAGGGAAGCGCAATGAGGAAGCCAATTACGATCGCAGTTAATGCAGATTCGCTCAATATTAGTTGACTATCAATGGTTGCACGAGGCTGAATGGTGATCAAATCCTCATCACCCGCAAGCCAGTTAATCAGATTAATTCCAAAATCGATATTGCCGCCATTTCCAAGATAGGTATTGGCAAGAAAATGTCCATTCCCGACAACAACGATACGCTGCTCACGATCATCAATAGTACGATCGAGTGCTACTGCTACGCTAACCGGACCCGCCATATCGTTAGCTTCATCAAAAGTGGCCTCATCATTCAACTTACTGACCTCCACCCAGCCCTGCGGTGCTACTTCAACCAACGAAACACCATGCCACTCCTCATTTTCATTAAAAATAATTTGTCGTACAAATGGAAATACGGTAATAAAATCAAAATTCTCGGTAATAGCATGCTGTCCATAAATCGTTCCCAATGCAAATGTGACAGGCGATCTCAACCGCTTAGCCTGCGGATCAACCACTACACCGGGCGTGAAAGTCAAGCCCAATTTTTCGGCTAGCGGCAACAAGCCATACAAAGATTCCTGATCTACCAACCACAGCAAATTGCCGCCGTGCTCAATATAATCGAGTAGCTTATCTACCTCACCAGCCAACAAATCAGTTTGCGGAGAGGCGATGATGAGCACACTTGTATTGGATGGGATCTCCTGTGTACTGGCAAGATTCAGAGCTTCACCTTTAAAGCCGGCTTCTGTTAATTTTCTGCCAAACTCTCCCATATCACGATTGGCAATACCATCAAGCTTACGTTCGCCATGACCAGAAAGCATCATCAATTGTTTTTGATCAGATCGTACCAATCGCATCAATGCGTTGGTAAACGTTTGCTCATTAATAGTCGTGAGATGCTCGGCTCGGTCATTAAAGGTCATCACCATCTCACCGTTCATTCTAACGTCGGCTTCTTGTGCAAGGTTAGGCTGCTCAACTGGATCAATAAAGTTGAGCACAAGATCAGGCTTAATTCGCTGGTAGACAGCCACAAACTCACTGATGATTTTTCTGATATCGCCTAGCTGGGCATCCTGCGTAGTGGCATAAACTGTAACACTTACCGGACCATCTAATTTTTGTAATACATCGCGACTTGCTTCACTCAAGCTATTATGACCATTTTGACTAATATCCCATTGAGTACGAAACTCTATCGCCAGATAACCCAGCATACCCACCAATATCAAGAGTAGTACCACAAATAGTCCATTCTGCAGCAGCAGATGCAGTCGCAATTTTTTATTAACCGTAATCATCTAGATCATTCACTCAAAATCATTGGCAAATCAAATTCACCCATGAAGCCGTTCTCCATCCAGTCGACGAACCGTCAATATCAGAAAAGTAACGATAAAAAGGGTGAAAAAAGCAAAGCTAAATGAATCAATCAAACCACGATTGAAGTTTTCGTAATGCCTGAGCAATGAAAAATTCTGTATAACGCCGCTCACATCACTTACAACGATATCTGCTATCCATAAAGCTAGTAATATGCCTAACGTCCCTAGCGCAGCAATCGCTGGATGAGAAGTCAAACTAGAAATATAGAGTCCAATAGAAACAAAACAGGCAGCCAGCAATAATAAGCCGATAGCATTACTCACGAGTAAGCCCAAATCCATTGCTCCCCCGACGAGTAGAGAAAGCGACAACACTACGGCAAGTAACGTTGCTAATAAAAAGAAAACCATTAACCCTAGAAACTTACCCAGCACGATGGCCGTCATTGAAATTGGCGCAGAGATTAACAAAGCCATGGTATGGTTACGCCACTCTTCTGCCATGAGGCGCATAGTCAATAAAGGTGTTGTCATCAGCAATACTATTGATGCCACCGCAAATACCGGCACGATGATCACTTCTGTCGCGCCAGGTGGATTGGCAATCTGCATGAGCTGCGCTTGCAGTTCTAAAAAGGCATCGAGACGCCCCAAAAAAACCCAGGTTAATATTAATTGGATCAGCGCGAGAAAGGTCCAGGCTAGGGGCGAGACAAACAATAACTTCAATTCTTTCCTGGCAATAGTCAAAATCATCTTATTAATTTCCAGTATTTGCATTCTTCAGGGTCAATTGTTCAAAAATTCGCTCCAGGCTGAGGCCTTTCTGTTTAAGCTCAGTTAGCGCAGCACTAAACACCATAACGCCTTGATTCATGATTTGCACACGATCGCATACACTTTCGACTTCCGGGAGAATATGGGTAGAAAGAATGACACTACAGGATTTACCAAGCTCTCGAATTAGAGTACGAATTTCTCGTATCTGATTAGGATCCAATCCCACAGAAGGCTCATCAAGAATGATAATCTCAGGTTGATGAATGATCGCTTGCGCAACGCCTACACGTTGTTGATAACCCTTGGACAGCGCACTGATCAGACGCTGCCCAATATCACTCAGCCCGCAGCGTTGTTTGACTTCGGTCAACACAAAATCGATTCTAGACAAATCGACATTGTGCAATCTGGCAGCAAATCGGAGATATTCGTCCACTGTTAGTTCTTTATACAACGGTGGATTCTCAGGCAAATAACCAATATAGCGCTTGGCCTTACGAGGATTTTTAAGTAAATCGATACCACAAATTTGCACACTGCCACTCGTTGGTGCCAAGTTACCCGTTAGCATTTGCATGGTCGTACTTTTTCCCGCACCATTGGGACCCAGCAAACCCAACACCTCACCTCGCTTTAATTCCAGATCGACTCTGCGCACGGCAATATGGTTACCAAATCTACGGCTCAAGTTATGAGCAGAAATAGTCACATTGGGAATGGAATCATTCACGAGCGTACTCATTTTCAAAATTAATCGACTATTAAATTAGGCGTTCTCACTCCACCGAGTAGCAGAATTAGGTTTACCAATATTTCTTTCTTGATTGTTCCGAATCAAGCAAAACACTTTATGGATATTTCAACGCAATGGAATACTAGACGAGTTGCTCTCATCTATTTTCTCGAGTACCGAACTCTAAGTTTAGTATATCCCGCTAAATCATTGCCTGAGATAATACCAGTCTATTCTATCAGTCCATTTCAATTGATTGCCACAGTGTTGCATAATAGCAACAAGCTCGTTTGACAAAAATAAAAACATGAACGCATAATCCGTCCAAGTAGTGTATTAATGATCAATATATCGATAAGTGTCACGAGATCGCATCAGTAACAAATGATTTTGTGAAGTTGACTGATTTTGAGTGAACCCAAATTACGGAAAAGGACAATAGCATGAAAAAGATAGTATCGACCAGAAAGTATCTAATAGGAGTACTTGCTGTTTTGTCAGCACTGTTATTTTCGACAATAGTGACGGCAGAATCACTCTATAGGCAAGGCGAAAGTGATGCTGAGAAAGTAAAAGCTTACAATGTGAATGATCGTGGAGTCGTATCAAGAAGTTCCGCCGATTTAGGCAATCTCTGTTGGCGCACAAGAGAATGGAACGAAGAAACAGCGACCTGTGAATGCGATCCACAGCTCCCAAAATGTCAGATAGAAAAAAAAGTTGAGGCACCAGCTCCTGCTCCTGCACCTCTAACCGAGCCAGAAAAAATCTCTTTTTCTGCAGATGCATTGTTTGATTTTGACAAAGCCGTGCTTAAACCCGAAGGCAAACAGTCTTTAAGTGATTTCGCAGATAAGCTAGCAAATATCAACTATGATCTTATCATTGCCGTTGGCTATGCCGATCGTATTGGTTCGGAAGACTATAACAAGCAACTTTCCATGAGACGTGCTGAAGCAGTCAAGAACTATCTGGTAACCGCCAAAGGGATTAGTCCAGATCGTATTTTTACGGACGGCAAAGGAGAAGCTAATCCAATAACGGGCGATAGTTGCCCGGGTACCCAAAAAACTAAAGCATTGATTAACTGCTTGGCGCCTGACCGTCGTGTAGAAATTGAAGTAGCAGGTACACGATAAGAGAATTAAGATTAGTTTCTAAGTCTGGCTTAAGGAAAAGAGGCCCTGCCATTGCGCAGGGCTTTTTTGTTAGCTTACTTTAAAAATGATCTCTCCTGTCATCGTTGATACAGTCATCGAAGCGCGCTGGATCATTCCAGTCGAACCAGAGAAAACTGTATTGATCGATCATGCCATTGTGATTGATGATGGCATCATCAAAGCTATCGTTCCAAGCTTGCAAGCATGCTCACAGTTTACCCCGCTTAACCATATCACCCTGGATCATCATGCGATCATCCCAGGCTTGATCAATTTGCACACTCATGCAGCAATGGTATTAATGCGTGGCTTAGCCGATGATCTGCCTTTAATGGAATGGCTCAACCATCACATCTGGCCTGCAGAAACCCGATTTGTTGATGCAAATTTTGTGCTGGATGGCGCAACACTGGCCTGTGCAGAAATGCTTAAAGGAGGGATTACTTGTTTCAATGATATGTATTTCTTTCCGGAAATCACTGCAAAAGCCGCCATTGAAATGGGTATGCGTGCAGCTATCGGATTAATCGCCATTGATTTGCCTTCCTCCTATGCCAGTGATGCCGATGATTATCTGGCGAAAGGACTGGTACTGCGTGACCAATATCCGCAGCATCCACTGCTGTCATTCTGTTTTGCACCCCACGCACCCTATACTGTGAGTGACAAAACTTTAACCAATATCATGACCTACGCTGAGCAGCTCAATTTGCCTGTACATATTCATCTGCATGAAACTATCGATGAAATCAGGAACAGTCTGGATACCTTTGGGCTCCGCCCAATCGCACGTTTACACCAACTTGGTTTACTTAGCCCAAACCTGATTGCGGTGCACACGGTACATTTGACCAACAAAGAAATTAGCCTGCTGAAACAACAAAATTGTAATATTGCACATTGCCCTTCATCCAATCTAAAGCTTGCGAGTGGATTTGCTCCGGTTACTGATTTATTAGCACATGGAATCAATGTCGGTATTGGCACGGATAGCGCCGCGAGTAACAATCGTCTTGATATGTTCGAAGAAATGCGCCTTACCGCCTTACTCGCCAAAGCCAATAGTAACAAAGCAGAAGTGCTCCCTGCTCGCCAAGCGCTACGCATGGCCACTCTAAATGGGGCCATTGCATTGGGACTCGATAAAATCACGGGATCTCTATCGATTGGCAAAGCCGCAGACATCACCGCCATTGATTTCTCCGGACTTACACTTTCCTCTTGTTTTGATCCCGTTTCACATCTTGTTTATGTCGCTGGACGAGAACATGTCAGCCACGTCTGGGTCAACGGCAAGCTATTGCTGGATGAGGGAGAACTTGTTAATCTGAACGAAATGGAATTGATCAATCGAGCAATACACTGGCAGAAGCGCCTCAATAGCTAAAAATAAAGGATAGAAATCGCATGGAAAATGATGGTATTAATGCAGATCCGATGGAACTGGAGAAATTCAGTCAACTCGCCCATCGTTGGTGGGATCCTAATAGCGAATTTAAACCACTGCATGAAATTAATCCACTACGACTGGATTACATTGATCAACTGAGCGGTGGATTGGAAGGGAAAACTGTCGTAGATGTTGGCTGTGGTGGCGGCATACTTTCTGAAGCAATGGCTGCGCGCGGAGCAAACACGACAGGAATTGATTTGAGCGATAAAGCACTGAAAGTCGCCAAACTCCATTTACTCGAAAGCGGTCACCAAGTTGATTATCGAAAAATTACCGTTGAGATGCTCGCCACAGAGCAGCCGCATCATTTTGATACCGTCACCTGTATGGAAATGCTTGAACATGTGCCTGATCCTGCCAGCGTAATACGAGCATGTGCTCAACTAGCCAAACCCGGTGGCTGGGTCTTTTTCTCGACTATTAACCGAAACCCTAAGGCCTATCTCTATGCGATCCTTGGCGCTGAATATATCCTTAAACTATTACCACGCGGCACCCATGAATACGCGAAGTTCCTCAAACCATCTGAACTCGCGCGCATGGCGCGTGCAGCAGGATTAAACGACGCCAGGATTATTGGCATGACCTACAATCCCCTTACCAAAGTTTATGCACTCGAATCCGATACCAGCGTCAACTACATCATGGCATTCCGAGCTTAGAGCCTGCTAAACCATAGATGATTGAAGCGATTCTTTTCGATTTTGATGGCACCATTGCCGATACCGCGCCTGATCTGGGTCATGCACTCAATCGGCAGCGCCTCGTACGAGGATTACCTCCCTTGCCCATTGGACTTATTCGCACTCAAGCATCGGCGGGTTCTCGTGGATTACTGAATCTTGGTTTCAATCTCAAGCCAGATAATTCAGAATATGAGGCGATGCGCGATGAATTTCTTCGTTTTTACGCAGAGCGCCTATGTCACGACACTTGCCTGTTTCCAGGCATGGCCAATGTGCTTGATCGACTGGATGCCAATCATTTACCTTGGGGAATCGTGACCAACAAACCTGCTCGCTTCACTCAACCACTCGTGCGAACACTCGGACTACATCAACGCGCAGCCTGCATCATCAGTGGTGATGATACGGTGAATACCAAGCCGCACCCGGAACCGCTTCTCACCGCATGCCGTCAAATCAATGCCTTACCCCAAAACTGTATTTATCTCGGTGACGACATACGGGATGTCAAAGCTAGTCTGGCCGCCGGCATAATACCCATCGTGGCCCGTTATGGCTATCTGGGTAACGATGCGCCACCTGAATCCTGGGGAGCAGATCATCTCATTGATCAGCCCGAAGATCTGCTCAATTATATTTAGGATACCTCCTTAGAATCATTTCTGAGATTCTGTTAGAATCACCCACTTGAACTTTTTCGTCTCAACACAATCTTATTACACAGTATAAATTATGCCGGGGGCGATCCGGCTTCGACGTGGGTTGCAAAGCAGCGCAGGGCATACCGAGGATCAGTTACCTCGTAAATACATCTGAAAAAAAATAGTCGCAAACGACGAAAACTACGCTTTAGCCGCTTAATTCGGCTGAACTCCACACCGGTGGGCCTCAACGCCGGGTCTGGCAACAGACAGTGGAGTCACTAACGAGGATCGTATTTTGTAGGGTTACTTTGCAAAATACTAAAAAATAGGTAACTCGCCTTTCACCAGCCTGCCGGTTGGCGGGTGACAGGTTAAATCAAATAACGTGGCTAAGTATGTAGAACTGTCTGTAGAGGACTTGCGGACGCGGGTTCAATTCCCGCCGCCTCCACCAACACCAAAGACCAACCCTTCATCCGGTTGGTTTTTTTTCGCCTACTCTCTCGTGTTTGCGCGGATTCATGCGGATTCTTGCGGACTTCGAGGATTCAGGAAATCACACAAATTCGCTCATTTTTTCTCTCTTTGCGCCATTATTCTCTCCACCCCTATCCGTTATGCAAGTGCGAAGTCCACAAGTTTGCATTTTTTTAACGTTAAATATCAATCAATTACGCGCGGACTAATCAAGTGGTTGATTTTCAGCATTGGTAGGGGAAGGAAACAGCACCTAGGCGGAGAGAATAAAAAAGAATATGAAAAACTATGCATCATTAGTCTTTTGCGCCTCAATGATGCGTGCACGAATTACATCCAAATCCTTTTCATCCAGAAGTTCGAAAATCAAATCCACAAGGCCATCAACAGTTACTCGCACGACAAAATGTCCTCAACAGCAGTTTTACCTAGCAGTCAGTTCGCTGATGAAATCGATCAATCGGCGATAACGGTTGATGGCATCAAAGATCAGCCCTCGCAGCAGGCCAAGCTGGGTGTGAAAATTTCTGTAGGCATTGGCAATGCGCCGGAAAGTGGTTCTCGAGAGGTATTCGGCATCTTCAATGTCGATGGCAAATTCGCTCAACTCCCCTTCCAGGATCCTATCGAAGTTGTCGGCAGCAACATCGGCTTCCGTTGCCAGAGCTTCCCAGTCCTGTTCTTCCAGGCGTCTGTGAATGTCCTGGTATACCGACTGCAATGCACGCATGCTGTCGATGGCGAGAGTAAGATGGTTGTTGAGTATGTCATCACGTTGCATTGACGTGGCTGCAATCGCTGCTTGACGTTCGATATACTCTTCACCGGTGGCACGGTCCCAAGTATCCAGCCAACGCTCGAATCCTTGTCTGAGTTCACCAAGCTGGCGTATAGCGACCGGATGACGCTCTCCCACGACCCGTTCGAAGGTGGAATGTAGGTTGTACGGCAGTAAGGAAGCCTCGTTCAGGCGGAGTTCACGGCGGCGGCGATCCTCACGTCGCAGTTCCTCGACAGCGTCACGATAGATTTCCTGCCGAGCTGAGCCGACCAGCAACTCCAGCGCCCAACTCAGTGCCGGCAAAAGCCCCCGTATCACCCGCTGACCGGATTCCGAAGTGCGCGGACTTCTTCTCCGCCCGTCGTCAGCCGAAGGTTCCTCCGCGTCCACTCGACTGCGTTGCCTGCTTCGCCCGCTGGCGGCGGCAGGCCCATAGCGTGCGTCCAACTGTGCAGCCGTGGCCCGCTGTCGCCGTGAGAGGCCATTAGCCATTACAAAATTCTCGATAGCGTCATGCAGATCACCACGGCCGCCACCAAAACGATCCACCGCCATGGGGAATCGTGAGTGTTCCGAAAAATCATTGAGGAAACGCTGGTTGACGATAGGCGTGGTGGCCACCAGATTGTCCCGATTTAGAACTCCCCAAGGGTTGCGTTCCAGCGGGACAGCATGGTCGATATTGACCGGCTGCCAACTGTAGCGGCCGCTGTGTGGCTCGTATTGGCGGATCTGGGGTGCGCCGGTCGGCCGTCCCTGGGCATCCCGCTGTATGCGCATGATGCCGCGGTCATGAAGGGCTTCCAGTAGTCGGGATGCCTCTTCGTTTCTCCAAACCACTGACCACATGGTGGAGGATGACCAGCGCGAACGCGCGCGTTCATAGGCCTCATCAAAGATTCTGCGCGCTTCCTCCCAAGCTGCGCGGGTGGGGATTCCCTCTGGATAACGCCCCATCAGGCGTTCAAACTGACTGCGCAGACGCCGCATGGGCGCATCATGGCGCGAACGGGCGCTGCCCAACAGACGCTCTGCGGTGCTGTTCCACAAGTCCCTGAAGTAGCGGTTATTCAATTCATCCAGCGCGTCATGGGTGCGTGCAATGGAGCGCTGGGCAGCAGGCGGCACTGTTGGTGGGGCTGGCGCTGCAACTGGTCTTCGTCCAGATGTGCTGGGATCAGGCCCCAGGCTGTGATCCACGCGCTGGCCCAAGGCGGGATCTACACCCGGTGGGTCCGGTGTGCGGCTCAGGGAAGGTGGGCGTGTGGTTGCTATGTGGGGATCCGTGCGAGCTTGGGGAACCGGCATCGTCGGGGGGGTATTTAGCACCCGTGGCAGATCGGCCAGCCCTCGATCACCAGTGCTGCGTTCTCGGCGGCGCTCGGCGCTGCTGCGTGCAGCGTCAGTCCTTGCTTCTCCAATGCTGCGTTCCTGCTCGGGTCCGCGACCGGGCGCCGCGTTATCTATGAGTCCACGCACGGCTTCCATGCGCCGCAATAGGTCGCGGCGTTGGGCTTCGCTCAGTGGCGCCTGCCGTTCGCGGTCACCCCTGAAACGCTGATCGCGGCGGGAGCGTTCCGGCCCACTCATCTAAGCATCCCCGTCGACGGGGAGAGAAACATGAGTTGCACCCTGTACGATGACCACCTTCTCGATGTCTGGGTCGGTTAGATCCGGTTCATCGTTCACCAGACGCAAGGCGCGGCGCAGGTTTTCCAGGCGCTCGCCGCGAATGTCTTCCTGCACTTTGAGGACATCCATCCCACGATGGGCCAGTTTGAAGTCTTCCAGTAGCGATTGTTCGCCCTTGAGCGCCTCCATGTAGAGTTGCCCGGTTGGTAGTATTACCCTCTGGGAGGTTTCGGAGGATTGGGTAAGCTCGCGTGTCACCGCAGCAAGCAGGGAGTCGCGTTCGGCATTACTCAGAGAGGAAGTCGGATCATGCAGGACTGCATTAGCATAAGCCAGCAGTTCTTCACCGGTGTAGCCCAGGCGTGTGGACGGATCGCGCAGACCGAAATAGTCGTCCACATACTCCTGGCTCATGAAGTCGGTGATATGGGTGCAGGTCTTCAAAGGGAAAATAATGTAATTCCCCTTGTAGCCCAGCGGATTGTTGAGGTCGGCAACGCTGCCGAGTCTGCGGGTGGCCAGGGGTGTAGATGGATCCGGTGGAATCGGTGGATCGCATTCCACGATGTAGAGATCGCCGTCTCGTTGGATACCTACAACGCCCGCCTCTTCCTCACCCGGTGTTGCCCGGCGCAGACGGCAACGGCTGGTAGCAGATTCGACAAAGGGTACTTGCCAGTCATTGAGTTCGAAAAACTGCTGGTCGGGATGCCGGTAATCCCAGATGCCGTGCATGTAGTGCAGGATATTCTGCCTCACATGAAGGCGCAGTTGGCGGATCATGGTGTCCCGGCGTGCCCTTTCTTTTACCGCTGCGCTGTATTGGTGCGCAGTTTCCTGCAGTGATTTGCGTGCTGAAGACAGTTTTTCGCTAGCTGATTCTAGACGGGCATTGAGGAATTCCAGCGCTTTTTCACTGGCTTCCCGGCGTGCTCTCAGCAATTCGTCGCTGTTCGAGCTGCCTCCGTCGAAAAGCTCCGACAGGCCTCCGGAGAAAATTGCACGCGCCACGCGTTCCTCATCGCTGACATCTTCAGCATTCGCAGTCTTTTCACCCAGTAGCAGGCTCACAATGGAATCTTCCCGGGAATGACGCAGGTCGAGCAGTCGTTGCACGTCGGACTCCAGTTCGCCCACCTGGGTACGCTGGGTTTCCCAGTTAGCCTTCTTGATGTCCACATCAATGGCATCGGCCTCAAGCCCGTCTTCTAAGTAGTCGAGCGCTTCCAAGAAACGTTCGTCCAGCAGTATGCGCCGGATGATCCAGGCATGTTCCAGCAGCCATCCTTCGGTGATTTCATGCGGCGCTGGGATGTCCTGCGCCACGAGAATCACGGGAGTCAGCTGGTGGGGGCGACTGGTAACGCGATAACGGCGTTCAAGCTCATAGAGTAGGTAGGTGACGGTCAGCTCATTATTGGGATTGCTCAGCTCGGTGGTGGATTCAGCAGATGATTCAAAGCTTTCCGTACTTTCTACCGATACCTCGGTTTCTTGACGTACATGTTCGGCGGCCTTCTGTACTGCTTCAAGAAACTGTTTCTTTTGCCGACTGGACTCGGCCGACTGATTCATGCCGAATTCGGAGCTGGCTCCGATCTGTCCAATGCCGATGTTGAAGCTGCCAGTGGCCGTCATGCGGAAATTGCTGCTGTTCGCCACCTTGGCCATCACATCCAGCTCGGTGCGAGTAGTGAACTGGCGCTCGTTGGTGGATTCCACGAGAGCTTTCTCAATGGCTTTTTCGGCGCGTGTCTTGTGCACCTTGCGGGTAATTTTCAGGTTGCGTTTCTCGCCTGGTGCCAGCGGCACCGTGTTGATCAAGCGCCCGACCTGGTAGGTTTCTGGAGTCCACTCCTGACGATAGATGAGGAGGATGCCGTAATTGGCGGAGCCTGGAGCGAAATACCTGAATTCATAGGGTTCGTTGAGACGTTCGCTGATGTCGAGAATCAGCCGTTCTGCACGTGCCAGCGGAGAGTTCAGGTGGCGTTTGATCGCAATATCGTATCGCTCGTCAAGATATGTCTGGCTGGCGTACAGATCGAGTGGTGGATCTATGTCGTTGCCGGCGCTCCAGGGCAAGGTGTGTTCGGTCGCAGTAGTGCGTAATACGTTCCTGCCGTCCTCGTCTAGCTGGTTCCAGATTTTCAGCGTCAGTTGCGGAAAGGTCTCCTGCACATGGGACGGAATTGGAATGATCTCGAGCTCGGTGATGCGCCCATTCAGTTGATCGATGTATTGCCGTAGGCCGTTGGCATCGGCGATATCTTCCATCGGGGGCAATTCCAGGCCGTATTCCTCATGCAATGCTGTTGACTGGCGATACAGGTCCAGCACGGACTCCCGCAAGCGTTTGTCAAAGGCTGCAATCCACACATCCTCGAAGGCCACCTGCAGGCTGTGGAAGTCGTGAAAGGCGGTGACGTTCGCCGGTCCACCCGAAAGTTCGAGACGATTTATGGTTGCCTTGATCTTTTCTAGCTCCTCAATGGTCGAAGAGCTTCGCCCGGTAGTAAATTCGGGCAGTTGGGAGACTTGGCCGAGGATTCTGTCCCGGATGAACGTCAATGTATCCACCCTCTCCGGTACAGAGGGTTCTACCTCCGGCGTCACCTCCCCGCCGGATAGATCAGAGGCGACGACGGATTGCGCGCGCACCCTAGCGGCGTGCTGATCGAGCAGGCTACGTACGCGAGTGAGTTGCCCGGCCAACCCTTTCTGGGCCAATAGGTCGCACACCGGAACTTCCACACTGCCGCCTGCTTCCAGCGTATCCGGGGCGATGCGTAGCCTGCCCAGTAACTCAGGTGTCAGACGCAGGCGCATGGCCAGTTCTGGACGGTAACGGGCCAGGGATCCAAGTCCGCTGATGGCTGCGGTACGCAAAGTTGCTTCCTGTTCACCTGCATCAATAACCAGTCTGCTGGAGGCGCCATTGGCTTTTTTCAGCAAGAGCCTGGGGATACTACGTTGGAAGGCATTCACCCTGTTCAACCAGGGCACACGCGCGCTCAGATGATTGCGTACCATCGCCCGGTAGCTGTCCGCGATCTGTTGCCTGCGTATCCTGTCCTGCTCCAGCTGCGTGGATAGGGTGTCCGGATCCGTACCGCGCTCGGGAAGAAATACACCACGACTTCGCAACAAGGCGGCAGGCATACTAATGACATAGCTTTCGATGTGACCGGCATTAGCACGCGGAATGAGGGCGTAATGCAATAGGCGCGACATCAACGTAGATGCGGGAGCGCGATCAGGGCCAAGCACGAACAGCACCAGATCGGGCCGTTTCTCGTTGTTCCTTACCCGAAACGCTGCATCGCTGTAGACAAGCTCGAAACGGCCGTGCTGGTCTGTCAGCACCGAGCCTATCCTGTCTCCGGGGAAATCGATCCAGGCCCGGACTTGGGGATTAGTGTAAAGATGTTCTATGGGATCGTCATGCGTAACGCTGGTGGAAAACTCGTTGTAGTATCGCGGATCCATGTCGTAGATAACAACGACCAGATCGCGGATGCCGGCTGAAGTACCTTCCAGAACAATTCTGCCTTGCGCGACATTATCCATTGTCACTCCTTTAATCATCTTCATGCGAAAGGTGCTCTCCTATAACCCAATATAAGCTGACAATTCATTCTTCAGGGTATAGGAAAAATAAATGACCATTTTCATAGAAAAGAAGAGTATTGAAAATCCGATGAAGTGTCAATCACACTGACAATTGATCATAAATTCACAAAATTTGTGTCTGATTATCTACAAAAAGTAGGGAGGTTAATCCTTTATTACCTTTCAATTACAGGGTATAGCCTACGTCACATAAAATGATTCAATTTTAAAGAGTTGCTCAACGGTGTAAATAGCGGTGTAAAAATGTACCACTGAAGTGCACTAATTTCGCTGCGATCGCGGAATAAAAGTGTACCAGTCCAATGCCTATAAACTGATG